>CBDVEF010000092.1:0-6786 GCA_965372935.1 uncultured bacterium
ATTTCTTTTGTTTCAAAATATGATTGTTAAAATGGATGAAGAAATAGTGGCTAAAATTTTCAGGTTACAAATTAAAAAGGAAGATCAAAAAAAATCTTATAAAAAGGTAAAGGAACGTAAAAAAATTAAAAGGACTTGACAAAATATAACTAAAATAATATTATCTAAGAAGGAAGGTATATATGGCGAATATATTGATTGTCGATGATGACAGATTTTTACTGGACATTCTATCCTTTACTTTAAAAAAGGCAGGTTATGATATACTAACTGCAATGGATGGTAATGAGGCATTACAACTTATTGAGAACGAACATCCGGATCTTGTAATAAGTGATATTATGATGCCAAATTTGGATGGATATGCTATGTTGGAGAAGATAAGAAATAATTCTTCTACAATTGCTACAAAAGTTATATTTCTTAGTGCAAAAGGCAACCCAAAAGATATTGAAAAAGGTTACAATCTTGGAGTAAATGCTTATATTACGAAACCGTTTAATTTGCAGGAATTGCTTGAAAAAATAGAAAATCAATTAAAGAGTTAGAGGGATTTTATCGGAAAAGAAATTCTCCTAAAATTAAAGAATAATATTGATTTAGCTCGAGATAAAAATAAAAGGGGTGAGAATTACTTTATTCAAATTCAAAAAATATTAAATATAGCAAAGGAATTAACAAAATCAGAATATATTTTAATTTTTTTACAAAAGCAGGAGGGATATAAATTAGAGTTCGCAATAGGTAAACAGGCTGAAGAGTTAATTGGAAAAAACTTAATTCCGGGGAAAGGAATACCTGGTTGGATTCTTTTGCATAATCAGATATTAAATGAGATTAATGTTTCACGAGATATACGTTTCGATTTCAATAATAAAATTTCGATGAAACTTTTACCTTATTCTGTTCTTGGAATACCTATAGAAAATGAAAGCAATGTAATTGGGGCTGTTTTATTTTACAATAAATCACTTCACAGGAAATATATTGAGAGTGATTTGGATATAGGTAAAATGATTACTTCGATTTTTGAATTAAAAAATAACCTAAAAAATAGTATACAGGAGAAATTTCAATCTACTTTAACAGAAAATGAAGATAAATCAGATAAAAGTTTTCAAGAAGTATTAAAAACCATAACTGAAGAAAAAATTAAAAATGAAAGAGAGGGAAAAAACACAATTGTCAATGAAATGCCTACCATTAACGATAAAGCAATGGCTCAAAAGATGAAGATTTTATATGGGAATATTTTAAATACATTCTCAATCCCTATTTTAATTGTTGATAAAAATTTAAATTTAGTGTTTATTAATAAATCTTTTATAGAAATGTTTAATATGAGCGAAGAACAACTTACAATGAAATATATAAAAGATGTCCTGGATTTCAGAACGGAAAATAACGATAATTTATGGGACAAGATTAAATTGGATATATTTAGCTTAAAGCAATACGAACCAATAAAAAAGATAAATTTTGCATACAAGAAAGACGAGGTAAATTATTATAAATATATGATTGTTTCGCATGTTCTAAAAGAGAGAGAAAAAATAATTGGTAAAATGATAGAATTTTTACCTGTTCCAACAAATAGGGAATTACAAGCAAAGGAAGAAGAATTTATTCAGAATGTTTCTCATGAATTGCGTACTCCATTAAGTGCAATTCTTGGAAGCATTCAAATCCTGATGTCAGGGATTCAAGAGAATTCTGCATTAGGGGGAACAGAGAGGAAATTCCTTTCTATTATTAAGGAGGAGGGAGAGAAATTTTCACTTATCCTTGACAATATAATTAATATTAACAAAATAGCCACTGGGGAAGTCTCTACGATAAGAAACGAAGAGATTAATTTGTGTGAGGTCATTAAAGATGCCGCATTGCAATTTGAAGAAAAAGCCAAATTAAAAAATATTAAAATTGCTATTGAATTGAGCGATAAACTAGGTTCTATAAAAGGCGATAAGATGTCATTATTCTATATATTTAGCCAATTAATTGATAATGCAATTAAATTCAATAAGGAGAATGGTGAAGTTATTATATCCAGTCCAGGGCTTATAATATTTGATAATATATGGCAGGCTCAAATTACTGTTAAAGATACTGGAATTGGCATTGATAAAAATGATATTCCCCACATTTTTGATAAATTTTATAGGGTTGAAAACAAGGTTCATACTGAATATGGGACAGGATTAGGGTTAGCAACAGTAAAAGATATTATTATAAATCATAATGGGATGATTAACTGCAAGAGTGAATTAGGGGAATGGACGGAATTCAAAATATTGATTCCAGCTGAGTCAATGCTATAAATACTCCGGGGGATCAACCTTTATTCTTAATGAACTTGTCTTAATTATATCTCTTAAAAAAATATAATTAATCACTTTTTTACATTTTATAATTATTTTGTTGTTAGACATCCTTATATGATCACCTATAATAATGTTTTCACTTATAAGATTGTAATATTTATTAATATTATCTTTATTATTATGTGTGAAATAGATCTCAATGAGATGATAGTATGGATAAAGTTTTAAATTATACCTAATGTTTAGTTGCGAGGTGATATATTTAATGAAATTATTATTCTCCAAATATGGTAAAAAATCATAATAGTAATTAGATTGTATTATAAATTCTCCATTTTCTTTTACAAATTTCATCATATAAAATAACATTCTCATAAATGAATTCTCAGTAAATAATGAAGTCTCATATATAAATGATTCAATAGAAGGTACGATAATTTTGTCAAATGACAATGGATAAAGGTCTTTATATAAATATGATGTTGATATTATAATATTATTTTCCTTTAATGCTAACAAATCTAAATTAGAACTATTATCAGCAGAAATTTCTTTAATTGCTGAGATGTGAAATTCCTGTTCTAAGCTGCTTGTTAATTTTTCAGTCCCAGGACTTGAAAAATAAAAATTATTGGATCCACAATTTAAGCACCGTTTAATTTTAAAATTTCTTTTACATTTGCTGCAATAATATATCTTTTTATTTTTTAAGTACATTAAAGGCTTATTGCATATAGGACAGCTTAATAATTTCTTGCATGTATTACATCTAACAAGTGAATAGTAACCCTTTATATTATAAAGTATCAATATTTTGGAGCTGTTAATGCTATCTTTTAGAATATTAATTATAGGTCGAGTCAGAATAGAAAATGGTTTTTCATTATGAAAATAACGTATTTTAATTCTATTTGCTTTGGATTTTAAATGGTCTGCCTTTTTTCTTTGAATTGCTAAATATGTATTAATAGATGGGGTCTTTCCAAATATATACAGTGGGATTTTATAAAATTCAGCAAATTTAAATACAATAATTTCGGCGTTATAAAAGGGTGTATTACTATATTTATTATAGTAAGGGCTTTCAGATGATAAAAAGATTATATTTCCCAGGTTATTGTGAGGTAAAAAAAGAACATCGGATGTTCCCAATACAATTTTTGATTTGCTTAATATTATATTATAGTATGCTATACGCTGTTTAGAAGGCTTTTGAGAGGAGGAATATATTATCAAATCGTTAGTAAACATTTTAAGCAAATAACTTATCAAATATTTGTGAGAATTTAATTCCGGAATAATTATAATTATTCTTTTATTTTCTTTTAGTGTTGTCTTTATAATTTTTTCAATTCTATCATAGAGCATAATATTATCTTCAATGAAATTAATTTGCTTTCTTGTGGAAACATTAAATGTGCTATCCTTTTTATGAGAAAATATAAATTCGCTTTCTAAATCATTATATTCTTGATATAAATGTATAGATTTATTTTCTATTAAAACATTGTTTTTCAACATTCTTTTTATTATTTCGTTAGAAGCAAAGTCAGCAGCCTTATGTTTCATTATTCTGTTGCCAATTAATGAAATGATTATTTTTTGACGTTTAGTAATTGGTGGAATATTTCCAGGAATGAGAAAATATTCATATAAAGGAAGGCTATTAAACCCAATCTTTGATGAAAATTTTCCTATGCTCTGTAAAAAATAATCTTTAGTAAATTCAATTAGCTTTATTGAATTATTATTAACCAAAGGGATATTATGTATAAGAGAAATAATACTTTTTAAATTATTTGGCTTCTTTTCATTTGAGATATCTATAACAATACCTTTTCGAGTTGTTTTTCCAAAGGGGATTTTTACATATGAACCAATTTTAATCTCTTTATCAAGATGATCTGGAATTATATATGTAAATAGATTATTGACATTTGCATCAACCAATATATTGCATATTTTCATTTTTGAATTATATTAGTTTCATTCTCCTTAGTCAATAGAAATAAAGAGTCCGGTGGCAGATGGATATGTATACAAATTACAAGTTATAAGTTATAAGTAGCAAGAGCCAATAGCATAAATAGTAAATCGTAAATTGTTAATCGTAAATTATATGGGTAGACCTATGTGTCTGTCCAATTTATTTCGTGTAATTTGTTATAAATTTGTGAAATTGAGGTAAAAAATTATTCTCTTCCCCTTAGTGAAATTCGTTGATATTCTCTTTCCCTTTTCGGCTGATGTCTGGTGTCTGATGTCTATTACTATTTATTCGTGAATTCGTGGTGGATCTCCCTCTCTGCCTAATGTCTGTTTTTGTGCAAATATTACACATTTAGTTGACTAAAATTATTTAATCTGTTATTATAAAAAAAATAAGGAGTTGTAATGAATAAAAAAGAGTATATTAAAACGATAATCCCTATTATCAAAGAACTATTAGCTAAATTAAATAAAAAATTTTACAATAGCAATTTCTTAATTGAGAACAAAACGGGATTAGATATCATCAAGCAAGGTAAAGAGGAATATATTACGGAGCATATAGAGATTACAGGAGGAGTTTTCAATATCTATAATGGTAAGTATTTTATAGAATATGCTATTTCAGATATATCTAAAGAAAATTTAAACAAGGCAGTTGATTATATATTAAATAAAGAACCGGTTTTTGATATAGAATTTAAAGTACCTGAAATAGAAATAGGGGAAAGGAAATATAAGGTAGAACAAAAAGTACCTTTAAATTCTATAAATTTGAAAGAGAAAATAGATAAAATTAGAGAACAATGTGACGAGATAGAAAAGATTGATGATAGGATAAAGAATGTAATTAATGTTTATAAAGAAAATTTTATATATAAGGTATTTATTTCTAAAAATAATCTATTGATTCAAGATATATCAAGAATTGATAGAATGATACAGATAATTGTCAGCAATGGTAAAATTGTTAAATATAATTATGGTGGGAAATCAAAAATGGGTGGTTTTGAGCATTCAAATTTGGATAAAGAATTAATAGATGAAACCATAAAAGGTGCCATAAAATTGCTTACAGCCAGTAAACTTAACCCTGGTGTTTACGATATCATAGGTTCTCCCGAATTGGCGGGGCTAATTGCTCATGAAGCTTTTGGACATGGCATGGAAATGGATATGTTTCTAAAAGATAGGGCAAAAGGGGTGTCTTATATAGGTAAAGAGATAGCAAGCCCTTTAGTCACAATGTATGATTCTCCAATTGAACCGGGTGAATCAGGAAGTTTTTATTTCGATGATGAGGGTATGCTTGCAACAAAGACAATGATAATAGACAAAGGAAAACTTATTAGAGGGATGACAGATCTTAATGCAGCAATGAGATTAAATGCTGAAAGAAGTTCAAATGGTAGAAGAGAATCTTATAAAAGAAAATCGTATACAAGAATGACAAATACATTCTTTGCTTCCGGAGAAAGTAATAAAGATGAGATGATAAAATCCATAAAGGACGGTATTTATTTGATAAAAGGTGGATCCGGAATGGAAGATCCGAAGAATTGGGGTATACAGCTTGAATGCCTTATAGGTGAAGAAATAAAAGATGGCAAATTGACAGGTAAAATATTTTCACCAATATTTGTAACAGGGTATGTTCCAGATTTGCTTAAATCAATTTCTATGGTTGGTAATGATTTAACTATTGATGGTTTGGGTTATTGTGGGAAAGGACATAAGGAATGGGTTAAAGTCTCTTCCGGAGGTCCTCATATTAAATTTAGAGCCAGATTAGGGTAAGGAGAGATTATGATAAATAAGATTAAAGAATTTTTAAAAAGTAATAATGAGATATATGCATGGGAAATAAAACAGGTAGAATCTGACTCTGAACAGCTTTTTCTTATAAAAAATTATATAGAAAATAAAAGGAATGTAAAAACCAATGAATATTTTGTAACAGTATATCATAAACATATTGTTGACAATAAAGAATGTTTAGGTTCCTCTGTAGTGTGTGTTGAAAATAGTGATATAAATGTTAAAGAAAAAATTGACAATGCTTTGAAGATTGCCACTTATTCAAATAATATTCCATATGAACTTTATAATGGAGGTGGCGTTTACAGTAGTAAGGATTCAAAATCTACAAAGATTGAAAGGGATAAAGCGGGTTTGCTATTTGAATATTATAATAAATTCATGGAATTAGAAAATGAGATTAAACCAGCAAGATTCAGCAGCCTTGAATTATTCGCAACGCTACATAGTATTGTATATTTGAACAGTAAAGGCATAGATGTTTCAGAGATAAGAACATCATTTGAAATGGATTCTGTATTGCTTTCTGGTGATGGAAGTAGAGATATGGAATATCATAATTATAAGAAAGTTGTTTTTCCAGAAATGCTTGATTTCGAGGGAGAATTAAAAAAATCATCTAAATATGCAACGGATTCACTAAAAGCTGTTTTGC
>CBDVEF010000093.1:0-6746 GCA_965372935.1 uncultured bacterium
ACTAATTCACGAATAAAAGATAATAGACATCAGACTTCAGACATCAGACACCAGCCGAGAAGGGAAAGAAAGAAATAACAACGAATTTCACTAAGAGAAAGAGAATAATTTTTACCTTTAATTTCACGAATCGGGACGAATTAGGGCGTATAATTATAAGCCCATACGATCCGTTCCCGTTGGCGATTGTTATTCCCGTATGTATATTTACGATTAACTATTTACTATTTTCTAATGTGTCATCCTGAATTTATTTCAGGATCTAAGAGGAAACAAAAGGGAGGGGGAATAATTAGAACAGAGAAGAATGGATTTAATCCTTTCCTCTCTCCTTAAACTGGTTAGTATGTCTATACCTATCCTCCAAATTCCACTTTATGACCTTGACAATATTCCATAATTCAAGTAGGATATCCTTAATAATATAAGGAGGTTAATATGATATTAACTACAAAAAGCCGTTATGCTGTCCAAGCAATGCTTTATATTTCAATTAAGGATGCAAAGGAACCAACTTCAATCTCTGAAATTTCAAACAGCGAAAAGATCTCGAATAAATACCTTGAACAGTTGTTTAGAAAACTAAGAATGAAAAAGATTGTGAAAAGCTCCCGTGGTGTCTATGGCGGGTATATCCTCGCAAAACCACCATCAAAGATTACTGTATATGATATCATTAGTGCTGTTGAAAGAATTGATAAAGCAGTTCCATGCAAAAAAAACCCTAAAAATAAAGCAGAATGTGTGGCATCTGAACTCTGGATTAATTTTAACAACAAAATGGTTGAGTATCTTAAATCATATACACTCACAGATTTGATTAAAAAATCAAGCAAGAAATGATTCTTGTTGATAAACAAAAGAAAATATTAAAACTTAAAAATGAATTAAATGCCATAATACTGGCACATAATTATCAGTTACCTGAAATTCAAGATATAGCGGATTTTTTAGGTGATTCACTTGAACTCAGCAGAAAAATAGAAAATCTTAAAAGTGATTATATATTTTTCTGCGGAGTTCAGTTTATGGCTGAAACAGCGAAAATTCTTTCTCCGAATAAGCATATTTATCTACCTAACCTCGGAGCTGGGTGTGAAATGGCTGATATGGTAGATATAAAATCATTAAAGGAATTCAAACAGAAACACCCTGATACCAGTGTCTTATGCTATGTTAATACAACTGCAGAAACTAAAACCGAGTGCGACATTTGTTGCACATCAGCAAATGCTGTAAGCATTACAAATAAAATTGAGAACAACAGAATTATCTTTGTTCCCGACAAAAATCTTGCAGCATATGTTAGAACAAAGACAGAGAAGGAGATAATCGCCTATCCCGGGTTTTGTTATGTTCATAATTTTATTACGAAAAATGACATAAAAAACGCAAGAAAATTATACCCCGATGCGGTAATAATAGTACATCCTGAATCAACTTTAGAAGCATCACTTGCAGCAGATTATGTTTTAAGCACTGGTGGAATGGTTCGTTTTGTAAAAGAGACAGATATAAAATCAATTATAATCGGAACTGAAGAGGGTATAGTTTATAGATTGCAAAGAGAAAATCCTGACAAACATATAATACCTTTAAAATCGGGACTTATATGCAAAGGAATGAAAGCTATTACTATTGATGATCTGCTCAAATCAATGACTCATCTTCAATATGAAATAACATTACCTGATGATATCATCCAAAGGGCATACACTCCCATTAAAAGGATGTTAGAGTTATCATGATAGAAACTGCAGCAGTTATAAATGTTTATAATGATAATAATACCGCTAAAATAACAATTATTCCTCAAACAGGATGTGAGACATGTCCTGCTCACGGAATATGTTCCAATTGGGTATCGCGTGAGAGTATGCACTATATTGTCAGTAATAATATAGGTGCAAAAAAGAATGATAATGTAAAAGTCGAATTCTCGGAAAAACATCTAATAAGTCACTCATTTATTGTTTATATTGTACCACTCATATTTCTGTTTTTAGGAGCATATATAGGCAATTTAGTTTTTCACAATGAAACTGCCTCAATAATATTAGGTTTTGCTTTTCTCGGATTAACATTCCTTGTAATTGCTATAAGTGATAGAAAAATTAAGAATCCTCTCAGTGGAGAGGCAAAGATAATTGAAATCCTCAAAGCTAAAAATAAAAGCAGCAGTACTTGTTAGTGGAGGAGTAGATAGTGCTTTTGCACTTCTGGAATCTGTTAATAAATATTCTTATGTTGAATCATTTACATTTACATTTTCTAGGGAATCAACCTGCTGTAATTCAAATGACATAAGTAATGCAAAAGCTCATTCAGAATTATTAGGCATCAAGCACAATTTAATTGATTTAAAAGATATCTTTTATGAAAATGTTATAAAATATACAGAAGATGAATATAAAGTTGGTAGAACACCAAATCCCTGTGTAGTATGTAATAAAAAAGTAAAAATTGAACGATTTATTAAAGAATTATGTCCCCATAAGTTTGATAAAGTTATTACAGGTCATTTTGCCAAAATAGAGCAATTTGACAATAAATATTGTATATCGATGGCAGATAATAGTTTAAAGGATCAATCATATTTTCTTGCTAGACTTGATAAAAATATAATAAGATATCTTGAACTTCCATGTGGAATATTTAGCAAAGAATACATCAAACAAACACTTAAAACAGCTGGTTTTACTGGGTATAACAAGATAGAAAGTCAAGATTTATGTTTTGCTGAAAGTTGTGAATATCTATCGTTCAAAAAAGAATTGAGTATTCCCGGAAATATTTATCACATTAATAACAACAAACTGATTGGTCGTCATAACGGTATAATTAACTATACATACGGACAAAGAAAAGGGTTGGGAATATCATGGGAGGAGCCTCTTTATGTTATTAAAATAGAACCGGTAAACAATGCAATTTATGTTGGGGAAAGAAAATTTATCTATTCGAATAGGATAAAAATCAACCGTTTGAACTGGATGTGTTCATACTCTACCAATGATATGGAAGGATTAGTAAAGATAAGATCCTTTTCAACACCTGTCCCTGCTAAATTTCATTTATTAGATAAGGATCATGCACAAATTATACCTTTAAAAGAATTATTTGCAGTTACACCAGGTCAACTCGCTGTTTTTTATGTAAATAATTCTATTGTTGTTTCAGGTTGGATTCAATAGAGGACGAGACACGACCCTTATATTTTTTTACCTGGGTTCATTATATTAGATAGGTCAAAGTGGTGTTTGATTCCCTTTAATATTTTAATATCGTTATTAGAATACATATATTTTAAATATTTCAAATTTTTTATCCCTATCCCATGTTCTCCAGTAATAGAACCACCTAATCTGATTGCTTCTCTTATAATACAATCTTCAATATCAGCAAACAGCAAAGGTTTTTCATTATATAGAACATTTACATGCAGGTTGCCATCACCTGCGTGACCAAAGCTTCTAATATCTATATTGTATCTTTTCTCTATTTCTTTAAGGGCTAAAAGCATTTTGGATAATTTATCCAGAGGGACAGATATATCGAACGAACTTTTATTTGAATATAGATTTGATATAAATAATGATATATTTCTTCTCATTTGCCTTATCTCTTCAACATTTTCCTCTTCATCACATACATATACTTCGCAATCCTTAGCTATATTTTTTAAGATTTGAATTCTACTATTTACATCGCTCTCACTCCCCTCAATTTCAATAAGCAAAACCGCATATGAATCCCTTTTAATAAATCTGTATTTTTCTACAAGCAAATTGGATATTTTCGCATCAATAAATTCAATACTCATCGGATTAATACTATTTTTAATGATTTTATAAAATATATTTTTAAATAATTTCTCATTTTTTATAGAAATTACAGCCATAGAAATTTTATCAGGTAGATTTAATAATCTATGGACAGATTCCGTTATTATTCCAAGGGTTCCTTCTGAAGAAATAAAAAATTGCGGAAGATTATATGATGAAACATCTTTTAGCAATAATCTCTCTCTCTTAATTATTTCTCCATTACCTGTTATTGCCTTAATGCCTATCAGATAATTTGATGTCAATCCATATTTAACTGCTCTTGGTCCTCCCGCATTTTCTGCTATATTACCACCAATTGTAGATATATACATACTTGCAGGATCAGGAGGATAAAAAAGGTTAAATTCTTTTAGTTTATCTTGTAAATCTCCATTTAAAACACCTGATTCTGTAATAACCAATCTATTCTTCTCGTCTATATCAATAATTTTATTTAACCTAAGTGTAGAAACTATTATACCACCTTTTATACCTGAAGCTCCTCCAGTCCTTCCCGTCCCGGAACCTCTCGGAACAACAGGTATTTTATATCTTTTTGCAAAATCTATTATTGCTTTCACCTCTTTAAGATTCCCTGGAAAAACAACAACTGCGGGAATCTCATATTCCCGCAGATTGTCATATGAAAAATATTTTAACAATCTCTCATTTACTAAATAATTATTTCTGCCAACAATGGAGCTAATCTTATCTAAGTGATCATTCATATTTAATATCTTCATAAAGAGGGAATGCCGAAGTCAACTCTCTAACTTCGCTTTTTACTCTAATAATTTCCTCCTCATTCTCGATATTTTCAGCAACTCTTCTTATAAATGATGCTATTTTCTTCATCTCATCCGGGCCCATCCCTCTTGTGGTCATTGCAGGAGTACCTATTCTGATTCCACTTGTAACAAAAGGTTTTTCAGGATCAAATGGAATTGTATTTTTATTAACAGTAATTCCAGCTCTATCGAGACTCCTCTCCAATTTCTTTCCTGTTACCTGCTTTGGACGCAAGTCAACAAGCATCAGGTGTGTATCCGTCCCCCCTGACACCAATCTGAATCCTTCTGTTTTTAACGCTTCTGACAGGATTTTTGCATTTTTAATTACATTCACTTGATATTCTTTGAATTCAGGAGCAAGTGCCAATTTAAATGCAACAGCTTTTGCAAGAATAACATGTTCCAGTGGTCCCCCCTGTAATCCCGGAAAAACAAGTCTATCAATATCCTTTCTGTATTTCTCCCTGGTAAGAATAAACCCGCCTCTTGGTCCTCTTAATGTTTTATGTGTAGTAGATGTAACCACATCTGAATAAGGAATAGGATTCTCGTGTAATCCTGTGGCAATCAAACCTGCGATATGAGCCATATCAACCATTAAAAATGCTCCTACCTCATCAGCAATTTCACGGAATTTTGCAAATTCCAATTTTCTCGGATATGCACTGGCACCTGCTATTATCATTTTGGGTTGTTCCTCTTTAGCCCATTTTTTCAATTGATTATAATCTATAACCTCTGTTTCCGAGTCTACAGTATAATGAAATATTCTAAAATATTTCCCTGAGAAACTTAAAGGATGACCATGCGTTAAATGACCACCATGTGAGAGGTCTAATCCGAATACAAGATCGCCAGGTTCCAGAAGTGTATAGTAAGCAGCCATATTCGCCTGAGAACCCGAATGTGGTTGGACATTAGCATGTTCCGCTCCAAAAACCTCTTTGGCTCTTTCTATGGCAAGTTTTTCAGCTTCATCAATATATTCACATCCTCCATAATATCTTCCATAAAGATTATAATCAAGATCCCCGTTCTTTCTATACTTATACGGATAACCCTCAGCATATTTGTTTGTAAAAACAGAACCTTGAGCTTCTAATATGGAACTATCTGTAAAGTTTTCCGAAGCAATCAATTCCAAATTCTCCTGTTGTCTTTTTAATTCATTATTCAATATTCTATATATTTCAGGATCCTGTTTGCTTAATTTACTCATCACAACCTCCTTTAAAATGATTGTTTTCATAGTTCTTAATTAAATTAATTCTTCTCTCATGTCTGCCCTTATCAAACTCCTCATTCAACCAGATTTCAAGCATCTGCTTAATTTCATTCAGGTTGTTCCTCTCCGCTCCAAAGCATATTATATTACTATTATTATGATGACACGAGACAAAAGCATCTTCATTGTTTCTTACAAGAGCTGCATAACAACCTTTTACCTTATTAGCTGCAATTGACATACCAATACCTGTGTTACATACAAGAACACCTCTATCTGATAGGTGCATAGCAACATTTTCGGCTACTTTTATAGCAAATATGGAATAATCACATGAATCATTACTATCCGTTCCCATATCTATAACCTTATGTCCCATATTACTTAATAGCTCTTTGATATACTTTTTATGTTTAAAACCTGCATGATCAGAACCTATTGAAATAATCATATATTCTCCTTAAATTAAAGACCAAATGATATACCCATTGTTTTTAGAATGAAAATCATAACAGGGAAAATAAATTTATCTAATAATCCCACATACAATAAAATGACAATCACTATAAATCCATACCTATCGAAACTTATATAATAATTGTAAATCTTACCTTTCAAAATTCCCGCTAAAATCCTTGAACCATCAAGTGGGGGTATGGGTATTGCATTGAATATTAAAAGTAAAAGGTTAATCGCCACCCCAAAAGCAAAACCATTTGAGAATGATTGGCTTAATTTTAAAATAATAGATAATTTAAAAAGTAACCAAAACAATAACAATAAAATAAAATTTGCAATAGGTCCCGCGGCCCCTATTAGTACAAGATCTTTTTTGGGGTTCTTTAAATTATTTGGATTAATAGGAACAGGCTTTGCCCATCCGAATAAAAATCTAAAATGCAT
>CBDVEF010000094.1:0-6739 GCA_965372935.1 uncultured bacterium
TCTTTATAAGGGTCGTATTGAGGAAATAGTAGAGGAGTTGGCGTACCATTTTTATAAAGGTGGTGATTGGAAAAATGCTATAGAATACAGTATGATAGCTGGCGATAGAGCGAGGGATGCATATGCGAATCAGGATGCCATAAGATTTTACAGTATGGCAATAGAATGTTTATCTAAGGAGGGGGCTGATGGGGAAGAGGTAAAAAACATTGAATGTTTGAGGAATCGAGCTAAGGTATTACGCTTAATTGGAGAAAATGAGAAGGCAATTGTTGATCTGGAAGAGACAATTGAAAAAGCAAGGAAGATTAGCAACAAGAAAGAAGAGGCAGATAGTCTTTTTGAGATTAGCAATATTTATATATATACAGGTGAATATAAGGTTTCATATAAAAGAGCTAATTTGGCAATGAGTATCTATAAGGAGATAAAAGACTCAAAAGGAGAGACAAGAACTCTTAATACCATTGGTAATATTCATTGGTATCTTAGCGAATATTATGAAGCATTGAAGTTTTATAGGAATTCATTAAAAATAGCCGAAGAGATTAATGACCGCAGAAGCACTGCAAAAAGCATTAACAACATCGGTGTAACTTATGACAGTCTTGGCGAATATCAAAAGGCATTAAAGTATCACAATCATTCGTTAAAGATATATAAGGATATTGATAATCTAAGTGGTAAGGCGAAAAGTTATAATAATATAGGTGTTATTTATGACAATCTTGGTGAATATTCTAAGGCATTAGGGTATTACTTGCGTTCGTTAAAAATAATTAGGCAAATTGGTGGTCATAGCAATGAAGCAACGATTTTGAATAACATAGCTATTATCAATGACAATCTTGGTAAGTATCAAAAGGCATTAAAGTTTCATAAACATTCGTTGGAAATAAAAAAGGAGACTCGCAATCGTAGGGGAGAGGCGGTAAGTCTAAATAATATTGGCAGAATTTATTGTGATCTTGGCAATTACAAGAAGGCATTGGAGAATTACAAATACTCATTGACAATAAGGAAGGAAATTAATGACCATAAGAGTATAGAGGAAACATTTAACAGTATGGGTGCTGTCAATTATTATCTTGGGAATTATTCCAAAGCTATGAATCTTTATAGACATTCACTAAAAATTGCAAAGGAAATTGGAGATTGCCAGACAGAGATGTCTAATCTCTTATGTATTGGAAGAGTATTTATTGAGAAGAATGATTTTTCAGCTGCCGAGAAGCACTATGATATGGCTTTCTCGATTGCAAAGAAAATAAAATTCAAGATGGGTATTACGGATGCTTATATCAGTCGTACCTTATTACATTTAGAAAGGAACAATCTGGTTGAAGTGAGGAAAGGAATAAAACATATTTTATTGTTATCAGAGGAACTTGGAGCAACTGAAAGAAAAGCAAGTGCACTTTGTCTTTCCGGTCGTCTTTATACAAAAGAGAAAAAGTGGGATAAGGCGAAATCCTCCTTTTCCGAATCGATATCACTTCTTAAGAAATTAAAGAGGAAGTATGAACTTGCGGAGGTTTATTATTATCAGGGTTCGATGTTCAAGGAATCGGGAGATAAAATCGCTACAAAGAAATATTATGCCAGAGCAAAGAGAATATTCAAGGATATTGGTGCTAAAGGGTGGATTGAAAAAATAAAAGCAAAATAGAGGGGAGAGGGAGATGGGGATCCACCACGAATAAACACTGAAGGAGAGAAAAAACACGGAAGGGGAATAATCAAAATGCATAAATGAAAGCACCGTCCCCCGAAATATTTTAAAAAGACCAAGGGAATAGGATATGAAAATGATTGGATATTGTCAAGATGACAAGCACTGTCCCAAAATATTCTCAAAAGTTTGAGAAAGTAGACGACTGACCCCGAAATTTACAAAAATAAAGTATTTGACATTACATATGGACTGAGTATAATTTATATATGAATTTTAACAAATTGGATTTATATTTTAGAATATTATTAATCTTTCAAAGTGGAGAAAATTGGAATTTTTAAATTATCAGGCATATTTCACAATGATCTATTATTAATAAAATAAAAGGAGTTGTTTTATGAAGAAGTTATATTTTACTATCATTTTACTGATTTTTACTGTTTCTACTGTTTCTATTTTTGGCAATAATTACAATGTCAGACGAACCGATAACTTTCCATCTGATGAAGAAATATTTAACAACAAATGGACAAATAGTACAAGAGGTGATTCATTAAACTGTACACTTCTTGGAAGAGCATTATTTGGTCCATCATGGAGTATATTTGTAAAAGATACGATTGCATATTCCTGTCATGGGTATTCATTACTTATACTTAATGTAAAAGACCCGAATAACCCCATTCTCCTTGGTTTCTATGATACGGAATATTATTATGCTCATGGAATATATGTCAAGGACACAATTGCTTATGTAGCTAATGGTTATGGTGGACTTCGTCTTATAAATGTATCGGATCCTTCTAATCCCACAGGGATTGGTTACCATTATACGGGAAATGAAGCTCATGGAGTATATGTCAAGGACAGTATTGCATATATAGCTGATGGGGGTAATGGACTTCGTCTCATAAATGTATCAGATCCTGTTAGCCCCACAGAAATAGGTTTCTATGATACGGGAAGTGGTGCCATGGGTGTATATGTCAAGGACAGTATTGCTTATGTTGCTAATTGGAGTGATGGACTTCGTCTCATAAATGTATCGGATCCTTCAAGCCCCACAGAGATTGGTTACTATAATACGGCAGGTGGTGCTTATGGTGTATATGTCAAGGACAGTATTGCATATGTAGCTGATGGTGGTGATGGACTTCGACTTATAAATGTATCGGATCCTTCTAATCCGACAGAGATTGGTTTCTATAATACGGCAGGTGATGCTTATGGTGTATATGTCAAGGACAGTATTGCATATGTTGCTGATTGGAGTGATGGACTTCGTCTCATAAATGTATCGGATCCTTCAAGCCCCACAGAGATAGGTTTCTATGATACGGATCATAGTGCTTATGGTGTATATGTCAAGGACAGTATTGCTTATGTTGCTAATTACAGTAGCGTACTTCGTCTCATAAATGTATCGGATCCTGTTAGCCCCACAGAGATAGGTTTCTATAATACGAACTATAGTGCTTATGGTGTATATGTCAAGGGCAGTATTGCATATGTAGCTGATGGTAGTGATGGCCTTCGTCTTATAAATGTATCGAATCCTACAAACCCCACAGAGATTGGTTTTTATGATACGGATCATAACGCCTATGGTGTATATGTAAAGAACACAATTGCATATGTAGCTGATCGGAGTGATGGACTTCGTATCATAGATGTATTGGATCCTGCAAGTCCCGCAGAGATTGGTTTCTATGATACGGGAGGTTACGCTTATGGTGTATATGTTAAGGACAGTATTGCATATGTAGCTGATGGTGGTGATGGACTTTATCTAATACATTATTATGGGGGAATAGGCATAAAAGAAAATAAAAACAGAAATAATAATAATGTATATAATATTTCGGTTAAAATGCAGAACGGATTAAGTATAAATTATAATATTGCAGAAACAAAAAGTGTGTCAATAGATATATATAATATTACAGGACGGAAATTATATTCTAATAATAGTATAAAATCCCCCGGATATTATAGTGTCAGATGGAATGGAAATATGGGAGTATACTTTGTAAAGATGGATATTGATAAATACAGATATATAAAGAAGGTAGTTATAATAAAATAAACCACTGAAGGAGAGAAGAAACACGGAAGGGGAATAATCAAAATGCATAAATTCAAGCATCGTCCCCCGAAATTTAAGGAGTTGTCGAGTTTCTAGATTTGACCCCAGGTCTATTTACTTATATTCTACCGATAGCGAAATCCAGCCCCATATTAATCTGTAACATAGGTTTTTTTCTTAGCCAAGTGTATCTTAATTCAGCATAAGGTCTCACAGGGGTTCTCCTTAGAGGCAATTGATATCCCGCAAAAAGATTCAAGCCTGTATATACGCGCCCTTGTTCCCACTCCGGTTGTGTCTCTACCCGCTATGGCTAAGCCTACCCCACCATATAACCCGCAACTAAATCTCGGAGCAAGTGCAATGTCAATATTTGCTTGCCAATCTATATTATTTTGGGTAAAGTATATTGAACTCCCGGGTATAAAGAGGAATGGACCAGCGGGGAGTTTCAATTGTCCGCCAGCATTCCAAACATTTGTTGTTAAATCATAACCCCCGTTAAATCCGAACCAGATTACCTTTTTACCTCTTTTAACTCTCTTTAAAATTATCTTATGCTTGTGATGAGGCCTTCTTATTCTTATCCTTGAATAACTTAATATACTGTATTTTGGTAACTCACCGGGGAATACAAGTATTGGGAACAACAGTAAAAGTAAGACCAAAAACAATTTTTTCATATTTCCTCCTTATTATCCTAATTTACTCTATAGACACTCAAACGATTAAAAAGGTTTACAAGAATCTTCAAGAATCTTAGGGGTCATGCCTTAACATTTTACATTTATCCCTTTTTCAGCATTTCCGCCACTTCTTTTGCCATCTTTAAAACAATTTATTCCTTTTCAGGAATCTTGCTAATCTTTTCTTCTGTAAATGTCGTTTCTTTTTTTACCGCCGCATCTATTGATTTTTCCTGCCACCATTTTTGAATCTGAGCCGGGTTGATTAACACTGGTTCTGTGGGTAATCCTCCTCGTTTACAAATGGATTTATGGTTCTTTTTTACAATTACCGTTTTTTTCTTGTTTATGTCTGAAAACTCTACTTCCCCATCAAGTACTGTTAGGATAGTAGTGTTATCCTTTACTTTTGTTATGAATTGTGTTCCTCGGGCAGCAAGAACTGCTTGTGGTGTTCTAACTCTAAAATCTTCTCCTTCTTCTTTAAGTTTATCCAGTTTTGTAGTAAGTTCACCCCAATCTATATCAGATATTTCAGGTTTGCTTGAAATTATCTTATTTATATCAATATTTTTCCAATTCACATTTTCAAAAATAACGACTTCCCCCGATGAAACAACCATTTTATTCTCTGATGTAAAAATACAGTCAGTATTCCCAAAAACATAAACTTTGCCTATTTCATAAGGAAATTTGGGTGTTTCAGATACTACTGGAACAACAACTTCCCTTTGAGTAAATTTATCTGTTTTTATCGGTTCGTTTATTTGAATGGTTTTACCGAGGGTATCTTTTCTTGTATAAATTCTATGTAGTTCACCTTTTGCGTGGCCTCCGGAGCCCCATGCCAATGTTTGTTCTCGGGAAATTAGGAGGAAAAGTTTTTCATTTTTTGGTTCTATTTTAAACCCAGTGACAAAAGCTAACTGATATGCCGCAAATGTATTAAAGCCTAAAGAGAGAAGACGTTTGCCAAAATCTTGGGAAAAGTTAATAGTAAAAACCGGAGGATCAAGTTTAAAATAAATGGCATATGGAGCTTGGTGATCAAATACAGTGATAGGTTTTTGGATATAATCACCATTTTCATCCATGATTAAACGAACTGCGTTGAGTTTTAATTGTGCTGTATTCTTTCCCGAATTGCCAGTTAGTTCTAAATGAAAAGGGTAATGCTCTTCTGACATCACTATTTCCCCAGATATAGTGCCACCCCATTTACCTATAAAAAAATCTGCTGGTATCTTTTGTTTTTCCTGTGCAAAAACTGAAGAAAAGCATAAAATTGAAATCACCAGAAAAAGAAATGGTATTAAATATCTTTTCATAAATTATTTCTCTCTTTTGTCGTCGTTTCACATAACTTGTTTATATCCGCAGTTGATTGCGGATACCCTTCTATTTGCCAATTAATTGTCTTTGTCGATTTCATCTCTTTTCTTTATCCTGTCTATTGGATTTACTATCTTTCCAATCTGCTATTTTTGCTATTTTAGATTCATGCTTTTTCATTATATTTAATTGTATCACTTTTAACATTATAAATCAAATTATTTCATGCAAATAAAATGAATGAGAAATGACGGGGGCAGGCGGGAATTGGGAATATAGAAAAGAAATGTTACCATTTTAAAATTCTTTCCATAACACGCAATTTTCTGTTATCCCATATTTAATACGGGATCTCAATAGCTTTTTTAGTAGATTTCTGCTTCCGCAGAAATGACAAAGGGAATCACACAGGAGTGTCTTTTTGATAGAAAATAAAGTATTTGACATTACATATGGATTGAGTATAATTTATATATGATTTTTAATAAATTAGATTTTATAAAGAAGGGAAGGTGATATAAAATATTGGAAAAGGGAAATATGAAAAAATTAAAAGAATTAATTGAACTTTTTGAACACAATATCAAACAATATAAAGGGAAATATTATGATGAGGCAAAAACAAGGGTTGATTTCATTGATAAATTCTTTGAATTACTAGGCTGGGATATTAGTAATATCCATGGATATTCGGAACAGTATCGCTCTGTTGTTCGCGAAGACAAAATTGAAATAAAAGGGAAGCTTAAAGCACCTGATTATTGTTTCCGTATTGGTGGGGTTAGAAAATTCTTTGTAGAAGCTAAGAAACCTTCGGTTGATATAAAACATAACATCGAACCTGCTTTTCAATTAAGAAGATATGCTTATACAGCTAAATTACCTTTATCGATTCTTACGGATTTTGAGGACTTTGTTGTATATGATACGAGAATCAAACCTGACAGACAGGATCAAGCT
>CBDVEF010000095.1:0-6698 GCA_965372935.1 uncultured bacterium
AGTAAAGATAATTAAAGAGAATGAAAACAATAAATTGTGGATGGGATTAGCAAGAGAAATGGCACACCAAATTGGTACACCAATAATCGCATTGATGGGGTGGATTGAACTCATAGAAGAAAATCATGGAAAATTAGCAGAATTTACAGATATCAAATTTATGAAAGATGATGTTAATAAATTGAAAGTTATTGCAAACAGATTTAATAAAATTGGTAGATCTCAAAGGTTGACTTGCTTAAATTTAAATAGAGAGGTCGATAAAATTGTCCAGTACTTTAATGAACGATCTCCCAAAAGGGGGAAAGGTTACTCAATCAAGATAGATAAAAATGAGAATATAAAAAGCAAGATAGATCATGAACTTTTTGGCTGGGCAATAGAGAATCTGATCAAGAACTCAATCGATGCAATATCGCAAAATGGTAATAAAATTAAAATTGATATGTTCAAATTTAGAAATAGATCTATTATTGAAATTTCTGATAATGGGAAAGGGATCAATATGAGGGTAATTGATAATATTTTCCGACCTGGTTTTAGCACCAAAAAGTATGGATGGGGACTTGGATTAACACTTACTAAAAGAATAATTAAGGATTATTTTGCAGGTAAAATATTTGTTAAAAATACAAAAAAAGGCAAAGGAACAACATTCCGGATTGATTTACCTTATTGTGAGATTTAATAATGATAGATATCTTATGGATAGATGATGAAATAGAAAGTTTACAGTCAATTATAAAATTTCTTAAAGAGAGGGATTTTAAAGTCCTGGGTATCGATAATGCTGAAGATGCATTTTCTATTATTGAAGAGGAGAGTGTAAGTCTAATAATTCTCGACCAGATGATGCCAGGATTGGATGGAATGGGTTTTCTGGAGAAAATGGAAAGTATTGGGATGGAGATTCCAGTTATTATGATGACAAAAATAGATGACGAAAACTTTATGGAGGAGGTCTTTGCCAAAAAAGTTGAAGATATCTTAATAAAACCGGTAAGTCCAAAACAGGTGCTTGCTGTATGCAAAAAGTACCTGCAAAAAGAAAGGATAATTGAAGAAACTAATCAAAGAGGTTATGGCAGAGAATCAAGAGAGATCCTGATGGGGTTGAATAATATAGTATCGATAGATGATTGGTATAAAATTGCGATGTGGGTTTCTAAGTGGAATATTACGCTTGACAAATCTGAATATAAGGATTTAAGAAACATTCACAATATTACAATACAAAATCTTAATAATGAATTTATCTATTTTATAAAGAATAAATATAGATCTATATTAGATGATAATTCAATTACAAAATCTAATAATTTATTAAAGAATAAGGTGTTTCAACATTTAGACAGCAATAAGAAAATCTATTTTATCCTATTCGATTGTATGAGACTTGATATCTGGTTAATTATTAAAGAGATGCTTGAAAATTATTTTAATATAAGAACAGATTGTTATATGTCAATACTACCAACACTTACATCATATTCAAGAAATTCAATATTTAGTGGTAAATTTCCAGATGAAATGCGTGATATGTATCAAACGATATGGGATGAGAATGATCTAAAACAGAATAGATTCGAAGAGGAAAATTTAAAAAAATTGCTTTTGAGATATAATTACAAAAATTTGGATAATTATGAATATGTAAAACTTATAGATTTAAATTTTGCAGGTAGGATGGGTGCCTACAACAAACCAGGTTTTATAGCAATAGTTGTAAATTTTCTTGATATGCTGATCCACTTTAGAGCGAAATCGGAATTAACAAAAAGAAGTTTGCCCAATGATACTGCGTTCAGGAAAATTGTTAAAAATTGGTTTGAAAATTCAAAATTCATGGAATTCTTCAAGAGGATTTCTCAGGAGGATGCCATAATATTTATAACATCCGATCACGGGGCAATTACTGTAAAGAAAGATTTATTTGTAAAAGGAAGTAGAATATCTAATATACAATTTAGGTATGCAGAAGGATATAGTATTATGAGTGACAAGAGAAATACGATGACATTTTTTAATCCTTCGGCATTTCACCTGCCTTCAAAAGGCGTGAATTACAGGTATATTCTTGCATTAAGAGATTCTTATCTAAAACCCAAAGATTATAAAGGTGTTAATTATTCGGGAACAATGCAGCATGGTGGAATTTCAATCGAGGAAATGATACTCCCTATTGCTACACTAAAACCTAAAAAATGAAACGATATATTATATTGCTTACTATTTTACCTTTATTGTTACTAAACTATTTTATGTATAAAAATGTTGTAAAAACCATATCATCTATTTTTATCGATGAATCAATAATGATATCACAAACATTAGATGAGACATCGTCATCGATATTTCAATTACTTGAAATTAATGAACAATTATATATTGAAGACAGAATGCAAATTGTATATTCAATTCCTATTAATGATTTGTTGAACAAATATAACCGAGCAGAGATTATGATTAGATTCGACATAGATGATATTATTATATTTCGTAATAATGCAGTAACTGTTAAATCTGTAAAATATTATGATATCGATTATTCTATTGTTGAAAGTGATTCGGTGTTTATAAATAAAGGTTGTTTAATTATTGTGAGAAATTATTCAAGCTACAGAGCATTCTTTGTTTTTAAGATGTCTAACATTACGATTGAAAGGGATACACTTAATTTCAGATCTTTCTTAAAAAAGATAAGAGATAAGACAAGTATCGAATATTTTATTTTACAGGATGAAAAAGGAATTATTGCAGCTACAGGGAATATAAGCAAGATATCTACTATAGAGTCAGATACATTTCTAATAAATTCTCTTTTAGATAGTGAATTCCATTATAGATTTATTTTGTTTAATGGAGGACGAAGTTTAGAAGTGATAAAAAGGGTTGAACATAACATTGAGGAAATTTATCTGATGCGGATATGTTATGATACCAAAAATTATTTTATTAGCATTAGAAAAGTTAATATAGTATTTTTAATATCAAGTTTTTTAATAGTTATAATAATCTGCCTTTTGTATTTTACAATTATTAGTTCCGGGAAATTAAAGAAAATTAGATATGAGAATGTATTTAATAAGGAGATTATAATTAATTTGTTTAACAATATTAATTCTCCTACTATCATTTTTAATGATAAATTTAATATTATTTTAAGAAATTATAAAGCAGATAATATATTGCAAGGTTTGGGAGAAAACCGGTTAAAGAAAATTCTTAAAGAGGTAGGTAATAAAAGTGAATATAAAATCAACAATAAAATATTTGATATATTGTTATCTGATATAATAATAAAGGAGGAAAATAGAAGATATAAGTTGGTAATGTTTATTGATCAGACAGATCGATTGAAGATAAGGACACTTGAGGAAGAATTGAGGAACAATAAGCAGATCGAAGCATTTGTGTCTGAATTTGCACATCAGGTAAAGAATCCGTTAAATGCTATTTCAATGTCAATTCAAAGAATTGTTCAAAAAAATGAGGTTGATAAGAATCTTATAAAAATTATAGATGATGAAATAATAATGCTCAACAGTAAAGTATCAAATTTTCTTCTAAATATAAGAAATAAAAGAAAGGTATCTTGTATAAATGATGTTATTAGTGATGTTTGTAAATTATATAGCACAGAAATCGCGGAAAACAGTATTGTTCTTACCTGTTTTCTTCCTAACAATCCACTTTATTCAAAAATTGTGAGAGATGAACTATCTGATGTTATGAAGAATCTTGTAAAAAATGCTATTGAAGCTCTGAGTAGTTGTATTGGGAGAGAGAAAAAATTAGATATAAAATTAATAAAAAAGGGGAAACATGCAGAGATTACTATTATAGATAATGGGATAACTATTGATGAAAATAAATTAGGGCATATTTTTGATAAATTTTATTCAAGTAAGGAAAATGGCACCGGCATCGGTTTGTATGCGGTTAAGAGAGTGATTGAAAGCTATGGAGGAAATATAGATATTAAGATTACTGATTCAGGATTAAAGGTGTTTATTATTAAATTAAATTTAATAATCTAATCTTGACATAGTTTTAAGTATGTGATATATATATTATTATATAAGTAAATGGGAGGTTTTCATATGAAGAAGGTATTAATCCTTGTTGTTCTCGGTCTGGTAATCGCATTTGTCGGTTGTAACACAGAGAAGATTGATTTCACTCAGAACTCAAGTTTTTCTTTGAAATCTGTAGTAATGAAAATTGATACATCTATTACAGGAAGTTCATTTCTTTTAGATTCAGTTTATGTCAGTTGGGCAATTCAAACCCCTACTCTAGGAGAAGGGCTTGCGCTATTCAAATCACAAGACACGACAAATTTTCCTGCTGATCCGGAAAGTACATATATTTACGGAAGAATAAATTCATATACGGATGTAACAGATGTAAATCCTCTGGAAACATATTTTTATCGTATTACATTACCTACAAATAGCGAAACGGCAATAGTATACACATTGGAAGCGAATATGAGGGACACTATTCAATTCTTATCCCCGATACCATCGGTTGATACGAACTTTGCGTGTACATATGGTCCGGACACTCTTATAGTAATACCGGATACGCTAAAAATACAATTTAAAACTATACCCGGTGTTTACCAATATGCAGTTGATTTCGGTTATATTGATACAGTAGGCGTATATACACTGATATGGACCAGGCAGAATATAAGTGTTCCTGATACATCTGATACTTTGCCTTATATAACTGGAACGGATGATCCAGTAGTATATGATACACTTGGCGGTGATACGTTATTTACATTTAACTTTACAGGTGCTGATGAATCTCAAACGGAATATATAGTTCGCCCCGATACAAAATATCTCGTAAGAGTAAAAGCAATTTATGAAAATGAACCTGTAACAGATCCTAATGTGCTTTCGCTTATTGTGAATAATAGTTCTATATGTTGGACATCATTCAAAACTGCACCATAGTTGTTTAATTTGTAATATATAATAAAGACGGAGTTTTTACTCCGTCTTTATTATTATAAAATTCTTATTGATTTTTTTCTCTTTTCAATTATACTCATATATATGAATATTAAGGCTTTTTTACTTATATTATTTTTTATCACATATTTGGTTATCATAGCATCCGAAAAAATTCAGAATTATATTGCAAAGATTACGAATTTCAGAAACCTGAAAATTCATAAAAGTGTTGTTATCTGGCTGGCAATAATTTTATTAATTTTTCTAAATGCGATTAAGATAAAGAATGTTATCGGATTTGTGAACTGGGATATAATTCTTCTATTTTTAAGCACAATGACCATTGCCGAAGCTTTTATAATATCAAACATACCTTCATTGCTGGCTTTAAAAATATTAAAATTTTCAAAATCAAATGTTTCGGCAATTATTTTATTGAGTGCATTTGCAGGTTTTATATCGATATTTTGTGATAATGTAGCCACGGTATTGATTATGACCCCAATTGCGTTTGAAATTGCAAGAAAAATCGATACTTCACCTGTACCATTTGTTATATCAATTGCAATAAGCTCAAATCTTCAAGGTGCTGCATTATTAATCGGTGACCCTCCCAGTATGATTTTAGCAAGTTTCAACAAAATGAAATTTATGGATTTTATATTTTATCAAGGGAAACCATCAATGTTTTTTGCTATGGAAATAGCTGCGGTTGTTTCCCTAATAGTTTTATATGTTATTTTTAGAAAAAATAGATCCACATTCAGGTTTGAGAGAACAAAGATTGCTGTGAAAATTATTCCGGGTATTATTCTAATTCTTTTTATAATAACAATTGCTTCAGGTATTCTTAGTCCGGGTAAGGTTGCCCTGATTTATGCAATGATATCTGCCATCTGGATGCTATCCAATAATCCCAAGGCTTCATATAAATTGGTAAAAAAACTTGATTATGATACAGTATTTTTTCTTATAGGAATATTTGTTTTTACAGGAGCGCTGGAAGTGAATGGTGTTATATCGAATATTGCCCATTGGTTTAATACTATTGGTAGAGGTAATATATTTTTAACTTATTCGATTTTAGTCTGGGGTTCTGTAATAATATCAGCCTTTATTGATAACATCCCGTATGTTGCAGCTATGATGCCGGTTGGTATTGCATTAGCACATATTTTTGGTATAAACCAGTCATTATTCCTTTTTGGTATAGTTATAGGAGCATCTGTCGGAGGAAATATTACACCTATAGGGGCTTCAGCAAATATTGTTGGTGTAGGTATGCTTAGAAAAAGGAAATTTAATGTTAATTTTATAGATTTTGTAAAGATTGGATTACCATTCACATTTTTCAGTGTTCTTGCGGCATATATCTTTATCTGGTTTATATACATGTAACAAGAGAGGGAGAACCACTACGAATTCACAAATAAATAAGAAATGGACATCAGACGCCAGACATCAGACATCAGCCGAGAAGGGAAAGAAAGAAATAACAACGAATTACACGAAGGGGAAATAATTTTACCTTTGATTTCACGAATTTGGAATTCATAACTCATAATTCATAATTATAATCACCCTCACCTTAGTCCTCTCCCATAAAGGGCGAGGAAAAAAGAATGTCATTGCGAACGAAGTGAAGCAATCCCATAAGAGTGGAATTAAATTGATTCGTCGTTTCACTCCTCGCAATGTACTGTGTCAAGTCAATAATAATATTGAATA
>CBDVEF010000096.1:0-6690 GCA_965372935.1 uncultured bacterium
TCAAGAAATATATCTAAGTAATTAAGAAATAATGATAAAGTTAAGCAATATGCCCTTTGTTGAAATTAAGAATTATAACACAGCCTCGAAAGCAGGAATCTACAATTATTCTATAAAAAAGACATTTTATTCTTTCTAACTGTCATATCCTGTCTCCCTTCTTTGTCATATTCCCCCTCCCTTCTGTTCCTCCCACCTGTGGAGGGAAAGTAAAAATATATTTTCTCTTTGTCTTTGTGTAATTCGTTGTTATATTTCCTTCCCTGCGGTTATTCGCGGTGGATATCCTCTCGTGATTATTCAACTAAAATTTAAGGATAGATTCCTGCTTTCGCAGGAATGACAACGCTAACGGGAACGGAATAATAAATAATTAATAGGAAGCCGTCAATAGTAAATCGTAAACTGAAATTTGATAATCATAGGGGCGAATAATTATTCGCTCTTGTTACTTTCCAATTTGTGTAATTAATTTTCAATTCGTGTAATTGGTTCTCAATTCGTGAAATTAAAGGTAAAAAAATATTCCCCTTCTTTTTGGTGAAATTCGTTATAAATTTGTGAATTCGTGGTGGTTTTCCCTCTTATAATTATTTCATTAAGCCCATCAATATCATTGCGAGGAGTTAAAACGACAAAACAATCCAAATTCACTCTTATGAAATTGTTTCACTTAGTTCGCAATGACACATTAGAAAATAGAAACCTGGTAGTGAAAAAAAGTGTTAACTATTTTTCACTACCAGGTTTCCCTAAATAAGCTCCTCTACAGGAAAAACCAACAATTTTAATCCTTCGTTTAAGTATTCATCTTTAACTATTTTAAGTTTTTCCTTTATGATGTCAATATCATTTTCGTTAAGTACGGAAAAAATAAGTTTGTTTATTGCAGGCCAAATACTATCGCCCATATGAGGTTGCGAGTTCTTACCCTTTCCCAGCACTTTCTCAAACAATGTGAATTTTTCGATTATACCGCCAAGTGCTTCATTAATCCTGTCTTCGATAGCTGCATTATATATTATAACTATACATTTCATAATTCTTTTCTCCTTTTTATTTTTGATTCGAGTATTGAATAAATAAGGGGAATTATGATCAGTGTTATAAGTGTTGAGACAAGAAGTCCCCCGATTACTGTTATGCCAAGAGGAGACCAGGACTCAGAACCTTCTCCTCTGGATAAAGCAAGAGGTAACAATCCGAATATAGTTGTTGTTGCTGTCATAAGAACAGGTCTAAGTCGTCTTTTTCCCGCATTTACAATAGCAGAAATGAGATCATATCCTCTTGCTCGCAAAAGATTTGTATAATCAATTAGCACTATTGCATTATTAACAACTATACCAACAAGCATTAATAATCCTATATAACACATCAAACTGAATGAATTACCCGTAATGTAGAGAGCCCAAATAACGCCGGTTAAAGCGAATGGAATTGAAAACATAATTACAAACGGATCAACGAATGATTCAAACTGTGCTGACATAACAAGATAAACAAGGAGAATTCCAATAAGAACAGCAAATAACATATCATTAAACGATTCTTGTTGACTTTCCATAGAACCTGCAATTTTTATAAAATCGACATCTAAAGGTTTTGGATTGTCTTTAAGTACTTTATTTATATCATCTCTTATTTCACCAAGGTTTCTGCCCGAGTAAGATGCATCAACACTAAGAAATCTTATCTGATCTTTTCTTTCTATGCTTAAGGGAGCTTCTCTTTTTTCAACTGTAGCAATGGCACCAAGTGGTAGTATATTACCTTGAGGTGTTTGAATCGGTATTTTCTTCAATTCCTCCTCATTATTTATCTCATTATCTTTAAATTTCATAAATATATCATACTCATTTCCTTTAATTCGATAAACAGAGACTTTTGAACCCTGAGTGGCAGCACGAATAATGCCTGATATGCCATATACGGAAAGTCCTTTCCCCATTGCTTTTCCTCTGTCGATATTTATCCAGAATTCGGGTTTATTTTCTTCTCTTGAGATCGAAATATCTTTAAGACCTTTAATTTTCTCAAATTCGTATTTTAACTTTAAGGCATATTCCTTAGTGGCATCAAGATCATATCCGTAAATCTCTATAGAAATCGGACTACCACCTGTAAGCATTGTCATTTCAGAGCCACCTGAAGAAATATCCGTGCTGTATATTCCGGGTATTCTCTTTATGGTCTTTCTAAAATCGTCTGAGATTTGTTTTGTCGAGCGTTTTCTCTCCAATTTTGGTTTAAGACGGCACATTACAGTTATAATATTATCTCCTTCTCCTATTCCGAAAATAGCACCGATGTTCATTTCACTTTCTCCGAGTTTAATTCTATAAGTGATTACCTCAGGAAAATCCTTCTTGATAATACTATCAATCTTTTCAGCTGCTTTTTTTGAATATTGTAAATTAGTACCAATTGGCATTTTAATGGTTGCCTGTACCATAGATTCGTCAGATTCGGGAATAAACTCTGTTCCTACCTGTTTGATTAGTGTTAATGAAAGTATAAATATGACAACAAGTATGGATAATACAATTGTTTTATGCTTTAATGCCCAATTTAAAAAATCACTATAACTGTTCTCAATCCTTCTAAATATTCTAATTGTCAATGAATCCTTATCTGATTTGTCAAGTGTTTTTCTTTTTTTCAAGATTCTTGATGAAAGCATAGGGGTAAGTGTAAGGGATGCAAAAAGGCTGCCAATTAAGACTACTGAAATAGTTATAGCTAATTGTTTAAAAAGCACTGATGTAAAACCCTTAATGAAAAATATGGGAATAAATATGGCAATTGTAGTTAAAGTAGATGCAATTATAGCTGAGGCCACCTCATTAGCTCCGAATATACTTGATTCAAGTCTTGTATGTTTTTCCTCATCCCTATGTCTAAAAATGTTTTCAAGAACAACAATTGAATTGTCAACAACCATTCCAAGTGCTATTGAAAGCGATGACAGACTTATAATGTTAATTGTACCTTTTGAAAAGTAAAGGTATATAAATGCAATAATAAGCGAAAAGGGAATTGTTAAAGCTATAATTAAACTTCCTCTAATATTCCAGAGAAAAAAGAATACAACTATTACAACAAATATAAAGCCCCATAATATTGTTCTAATAAGATTATTTATGGAACCTTCTATAAATTGGCTTCCATCCATTATTGTTCCTATCTCAATGCCTTTTGGAAGAATTTTTCCAACAGAGGCAAGCTCTTTTTTGATTCCATTTGCTACTTTGACTGTATTTGCCCCCGATTGTTTCTGTATCATTAGTGTAATGCCTTCTTTACCATTGATAAGATTGACCATTTTTTCTTTTCCGGGACCAAATGTTATGTCCGCTATGTCTCGTAATAAAATAGGATTCCCCATTTTTGTGTAACCTACAACTACATTTTTTATATCATCTATACTTGAATATTCTCCGGGGACTCTCAAGGAATACTTTTTTCTTCCTACTTCAATATTACCAGCAGGCATTGTCAGATTATTGGCAAGGATTAATCCTTTTATCTGCTCTGTTGACAGATTGTACTGTATTAATTTTTGGGGAATCAGGTCAATATTTACCTTGTTGTGTTTACTCCCCATCAATTCCACCGCACCAACACCAGGAACCTCTTTTAGTTTGTTAACAATTAATTTATCTGAGATGTCATAAAGATCGCTTATTGGAATATTTCCTTTAATGCTTAGTACCATAACAGGCATCATTGATGCATCGAATTTCATTATCATCGGTTCTTCCACATCTTCAGGTAGAAACTTTTTAATCATACTTATTTTATCTCTTATATCACTTGCCGCTACATTAATGTCACTTCCCCATTCAAATGTAGATGTAATGATAGATATATTCTCTGAGGAGTTTGATTGAACTTTTTCTATGTTAGGAACTGTAGCTATTTGGCTTTCGAGAGGCTCTGTAACCTGTTTTTCAATATCCAGGGGAGAAGCTCCGGGGTATACGGTTATAATACTAACCATTGGTAATTCAATATCCGGGAAAAAATCAATAGGTAAACCCCTGAAAGAGATAATCCCAAGGATTAAAATAATGACAAAAACAACTGTTGTTAAGATTGGTCTTTTAACTGCTAATTTTACCATCATTGCCTCCCTATTGCCTTTACCTCTTCTTTATCATCTATTATTTCAATGCCTTTTATGATTAATTTATCACCTTCATTAAGGCCTCTTACTACAGCAATACCCTTTCCTGAATAAAGGATATCAATAGCAATCATCTGTACTATCGAACCATTCAATACGAAGACAAAATTCCCATTGTCTGTTGTTTTTACAACATCACTTTCAATAACAAATACATTATCATATTCCCCGATTTTGATACTTGCATTTACTACAAAACCAGGTCTTAATTGTTTATTGATATTATTCACCGTTATTTCTACAAATCCAGTTGATGTCATTGGGTTAATCATACTTGCAACTTTACTTACATAACCATTGAATACCTTATTCGGATATACATCTGATTTAATATATGCCTTAGAGCCGGATTTAATTTTTAACAAATCTTTATCGGGAACACTAACTATAATTTTAACCTTTGATAAACTTGCCACTGTTGCAATTGGGCGATTGGGAATAACAACCTCTCCTCTGGAAAGACTTAAATTGCCAATAGTTCCTGAAATCGGGGATTTTACAGTAGCTGGTTTGAATTCCAAACCAACAATAGCTCTATCAATTTCAGCAATTGCCTGCCCCTTTTTCACATAATTACCCTCTCTAACAAGATATTTGATAAATTTTCCGGGAACATCAGGGAATATTGATGCTTGATTAAATCCTTTTATATTCCCGTAATAATCAATTGTTACATCATAATTCGTATCGCTAACTGTTGTTGTCTCAACTACTGTTTTAATAGGTTCTTCTATATTTGTTTTACTGTTCTTGATATATACAAATCTTATAACAATAAGGATTATTATAACTAATGCTAATAAAATCCAGAATTTTTTCATCTATTCCTCCTCACTAATATTGCCGGTAATATATTTTATCTGATAATAATTTACAATTGCATCATATTTCGATTGCAATAGATACACATTTGCTTTCATCAATCCAACCTCTGCATCCATATAATTTGTATTTGTAATAAGACCTTCGTCATACTGGATTTTTGCAATATCTAATGCTTCCCTTGCTTTCATAACATTAACTTTTTGGGCTTTACAGTTTTCCAAAGCAAGATTATAGTTAGAATACAATGAATGTACAGTCATTGTTAAGCCTTCATTTAACTGTTTTTCAGCAAGGTCGATTATTCTCAGATTTGAATTCGCTTTTCTAATATCCGAAAGGGTTTTTCCTCCGTTAAATAAAGGACAGGAAACAACTAAATTTGCTGCCCAGGACCCTTTCCATCTTTCATTCATACTATCAGGCCACTTGTAATCATAGACAAAAAGTCCAAATAATGTTGGTAAATTAGCTGTTTTTGCTATTTTAACACTTCTTTTAACTATATTATTTGTTAACTGCAATATTTTAACCGAATAATTGTTTGTAAGTGTAAGATGTTTTAATGAATCTTCATTCAATATTTCTTCTCTAAATAAAATTTCCCCTTCAGGTGTAAATACCGTATCATCAATATTCCCAAGTAACATTCTAAACCCCTTCAATGCCAGCGAATATGAATTATTTGCCCTGTTTTTTTGAGGAATAAGCTCTGCAAGCTGTGTTTCCGCACTTAACAAATCGAATTTTGAAGCTTGTCCTTCATTGTATCTCTTTCTTACAACCTCGATATGCCCCGATACATCTTTTATGGTATTATCCATTAAGACACTAAATTCCTTAGCCATTATTGCACCATAATATATCGATATTACCTGAATTGTCAGAGAATCCTTCTTTGCTGAATATTTTATTTGCGAAGATTTAAGATTATCTTCTGCTATTTTATATCCTTGAAATATTTTCCCCCATGTAAAGAGAGGTTGTTGAATCTGCAATTTTCCATCCCAGTTATTAATATTCCCCATTGTTATAGTCATTGGTGACTGTCCCGGAATCATAGACGGTATTTCAATAAATGGAGCTTCATTTAGTCTTGTATATGATCCATTGAGACTTATATCCGGAATAAAATTGGATATGGATGATAGTTTTCCTGCTTTTGCTTGATTAACCTCTTCATAAGTAGACTTGATGCTTAAATTGTGCTGTTCGGCATATTTAATTGCATCCTCCAATGTTATACCATAAGTAAAAACCGGTAATATAGTGAGCAAAATAAATAGATTCTTAATCATTTTACCTCCTTCAATATGATTCTTTTGTAATATTCAATTAGTTCTCTAATTCTTTTTTCAAGCTTATTAAAGCTTTTTATGTAACCACCATAGTAAAGCATTATAGAATGTTGCATACTTCCTATAATCATTGAAGTTAATGCATCTGCTGAGATTTCTGAAACGATTAAACCCTCATTTTGTCCTTTCTCAATAAAATTCTTTAATATTTTGTATCGACTAAATTTATTTTGCATAGGTAATTCCTTATTTTTCTCCATTATCCTATGTAATCTCGATACATCAAATGTATACAATTTTATAAGTTTATCGCTTTCTTTTAACCATATTATAGATTGTTCAAGCATCCTATCAAGTTTTTCTTTAAAATTCATATCATTA
>CBDVEF010000097.1:0-6634 GCA_965372935.1 uncultured bacterium
ATTTTTCCTGTTGGTGATGTTGCCAATAGAATAGAACCATTTCGTACAAACATATCATTTATTGCTATTTCCTTTGTATAATATGTTTCCATAGATTTATCCCTGATATTGATTTTAAGCAGTTTTCCTTCGGGTGATGTCCCTACAAAAATATAATTCCCTTTTATTATAAGTGATTTTACAGAGGCTCCAATTGAATCTATAAAAAGTTTTATGTTATTATTGGAAACCCTATAGATTTTCCCTGATATACCTGTTCCAATGTATAAGATATCATTTTCAATATATCCCGAATTGAAATATTCTTCATCGGCTTCTAATATTTTTTTGATATTATATCCATTAGAAACGAATTCCTCTGATATCATTATGCCATTTCCGCTCCCATCAAGTAATTTTTCCCCTCCATATGTTGTAATTCTGTCAGAACCATAGGCAAAATCGATAAAAAGGAATATAATTAATATCATAAAATACTGTTTCATTTTCCCTCCAATATCTCAAATGTTGATTGTCCTATTCCTATAGGCACAAAATTTGTTTTAATAGAGTCATGATATACAATTGTATTGACATATTTCAGTGTTGTTTTCTTCAGAATGCTTCTGTCTTTTATTGACATATAAGGATACGATTTATCTGAAATTATAGGCATTCTTTTATCTGCTGTTATTATAATATATAGATAATTATCTTTTGGAGTGCTGTTTAAAATGTCGATATAGTCTTTTATATTTTCATGTTTTATTTTGCCGGAATTTTCCAATAAGGATATATAATCATCTCTCCCTAAAATCTTTAATGTATAACCCCCTGGTTTTAATCTTCTTGGTTTTATGAATAATTTTATGTTAGTGTTCTTCCCTCTATATTTTTTTAGATTTACATCAATGCTAAATTCACTTTTGTTATATGTTTTAATCGGCACCACACTTACCATGTCAATTGTTCTGAATGGATCGTCTTTTATTGTTGACAGTGATAGCTTAATGTTTTTCAGGTGTACTTTGATGTCTGTGTTATAATTTAGATGTGATATAATGCTATACATATCATATATAATATTATAGGGTGCTTCTCTTCTAGTATAGTAAGTGTGAAAATTAATTGTAAAACTATCACTTATTATATTTATATTTGCCGATAATCCCCCGAGTTTATCCCGGAGAAATGCTTTATTAGAAGAATGATAAACACACATAAGGAAAAGAAAAGGGGTTAAATCAGGTGAATTGGCGAGAATATAATGAAATTTTGTATTATTCACAGCTATTTCAAGAGGTAATGTGTCCGGTTTTTCACCGAGTATACCGTAAATTCCACAATAACCGTCTTTCTTAACGGTTCCTACAACATTCCCAATCTCAGGTAATTTAAAGCTCATAAAATTAGAACTAACAGTTGTTATTGTTTTTCCGGAAATCATAGGGAATGAAACACTCCCTAATCCAAAGGCCGGATGACCGAATGCAAAAATCTCTTTCCCTCTCTTCTCTGTAATAGTCCCCATAACAGCGGCATTCATATCTCCCTGTATTAATGCGATACCAATAAGATGTCCGGGGGTAAGGGGGTATGTTTTGTTAGAGGAGTTCGCTGTAACAACATCGATTTGAAATTCCTTTAATAAACTATCTGTAAATGTATTAAAATCGGGGGTTCTGAAATTTATATAAAGTTTATTTTTTGAAAATTGTCGTGAACTGCCTTCAATTTCTCTTAATTTATACATTTCTTCAATGGGTGTAATGTTTCCCATAGGTTTTTTAATAAAAGCCCATGTTGATGAAAGGGCTCCGTATAATTCCCCGTTAATATATGACGGACTACCACTCATTCCTGCTGCTATGCCACACTCTCTTATGGTACTATCGGTAAATTCAACAAGCAATGAAGGAAATCCGTTCCCTGCATCTTTTATATGGTCTTTAACAATAAAATTGAATGTGTCTAACAATCCATCCTCAAATTCCGTTATTATAAAACCTTTATCTCCTTTATAAACAGTGTTTCCGAAAAGAGACAGTGAAAAAAGGTATATGATAAGTATAAAAATTTTCATCGAATAATTTCCTCTATCAAAGGAGATTGATTCACAGGTGTTTCGGAAATCTCAAAGAAAGATTCAAATAACTCTCTAAGTTCAGCTCCCCCCTCTATATTCTTTATATGCAAATTAGCTATTAAATCCCCATTTTCAACCTTGTTTCCTATCTTCTTGAATAGCTCTATGCCAATCGAATGATCGATTCTATCTGTTATTTTTGTTCTTCCTCCTCCGATGTTTGTAATCATATTCCCAATTCCAAATGTATCTATACCTTTCACATATCCTTCCTTTTCTGCTGTGATCTGTACAATATATTGAGCATGAGGCATAACAGAGTAGTTGTTGATAACTTTAGAATTGCCCCCTTGTGCTTCAATCAATTGTCTGAATTTATTTAAAGCATCCCCATTCTTAATTTTTTCTTTTAGTATCCTTATAGCTTCGTCAGTAGTACTTGTTATTCTCCCTAATATGAGCATCTCTGCCCCCAATTGTAAGATTAAATTTTTAGTGTCTTCTGGTCCTTTTCCTTTTAGTATATCTATGGACTCTTCAATCTCAAGTGTGTTTCCTATCTTTTCCCCGACAGGCTGATTCATATTCGTTATAAAAGCAGTTGTCTTCTTGTTCATTAAATTACCTAGTTTAACCATCTTATTTGCAAGGGCTCTGGCATCTCCCACAGTTTTCATAAATGCACCATTTCCGTATTTTACATCAAGAACAAGTCCATCAATACCTTCGGCTATCTTTTTGCACATTATACTTGCTGTAATAAGGGGGATAGACTCTATGGTTGCTGTAACATCTCTTAGGGCATACATTTTCTTGTCAGCAGGTGTCATTACTTCAGTTTGCCCCATAATTGCCACTCCGATTCGGGATATTTGATCTCTAAATTCATCTACTGTCAGGGTCGTATTAAAGCCGGGTATCGATTCGAGTTTATCCAGAGTCCCCCCTGTATGTCCTAAACTTCTACCTGAAATCATAGGAACAGCAATACCTGTAGAAGCGACAAGGGGGGCAAGCGGTATGGAAATTTTGTCTCCAACGCCACCTGTTGAATGCTTATCTATCTTAAAACCAGGGATTCCTTGTAGATCTATAACTTCACCCGATTTAATCATAGCATTTGTTAAAGATACAATTTCATTGTCATTCATTCCCTTGAAATAAATAGCCATCATTAGTGATGACATTTGATAGTCGGCAATATTGTTTTGTATATACTCATTGATTATATAATCAATTTCCTCCTCTTGCAAAACCATTCCGTTTCTTTTCTTTCTTATTAAATCTACAATATTCATATAACCCTCCTGCTTGACACAGAATTTGTATTATGCTATTTAATCTCAAAATGCCGAAGTGGCGGAATTGGTATACGCGCTAGATTCAGGTTCTAGTGAAGGCAACTTCATAGGGGTTCAAGTCCCCTCTTCGGCACTGATTTATATCTAATTTATAACACAAAAACAAAAATTTTTCAAATAAATATTGGAGTTACACCAAAAAGGAAACTAATTTTAATCAACTGGAAATATGACAATCTATATGCTGGTATATGTAGGGAAATGGTGATATAAACTGAAATGAATCCTTTCCTTTCTTCCAATTTGTTTTGCTGATTGTGTAGAATTACATAGATGTTTTGATTAAAATGAGAATAATAATCGATTTGCAGTTTGAAACTTTTATGATTTTTTGACTGTATTACTGTAAATAATTTGTTTTATAAGATTTTGAAAAATCTTTTATTTTAAGTCATTATATATCGTAACCTTTTCCTTAATCCCCTTTTCTGCTTTAAAAAAAGTGTTAAAATTGTTGCAGATATTTTTCTCAAGCCAAATATTAACAAGTTTTATATTGAGAATATAAATATAAAATTTAGTTATCTTAATTGCAAAGGGGCAAATAGATAGAATATAAACAATTTGAGCATTATAACCATATAGATTTACTATTTTCATATGAATTTTTGTAAAATCGGATAAAGTAGTTAAAATATTAAACTGAATTCCATTTGATTCTGCCAAATTTTTCAATTTCCCAATCCTACAGTATGAACAAAAATCAACATTTAACGGTTTGCATATACTTGAAAATCTATTGGAAGGGCATTTTAGAGATTTTTCACAATAACTTGTAATTATAATAACATTGTTCTTCCGTTTAATAAGTTTATTTAGGTGCTTCTGCCCTTTTATATTCATTAAGGTAGAGTGCTTATTATTATATATGAAATTTTCCGGTTTATGTATGTATTTTAGGATTCTTACCAATATATATGGAGCATTTCTTATCGCAAAGAATATAGATTCAAGTGATTTATCCGTTTTTATAATATATAAAAGCATCCTGAAAATAAGTTTACATTCTTTCATTAATGGATTTTAATATATTTTTCTAAAAAAAGATAGTAAAAATTATACAAACATAAAAGTAAAGGATGAGAGTGAGGATAGCCACGAATAACCACTGAAAGAGTAACAAGTTACAAGTGAAAGTTACAAGTAGAAAGTGAGGAAGGTGGGAACCACGACGAATTCACGAATAAATAGTAATAGACACCAGACATCAGACGTCAGACATCAGCCGAAAAGGGAAAGAAAAAAAATAACAACGAATTACACGAATAGGAAGAGAATAATCTTTTACCTTTATTCCACGAATTAGGGAATGAATTTTATGAAGGGGAAGGGGGTAAATTCAAAATGACTTTGCAAATGCCGGAGTAGATTCCTGCTTTCGCAGGAATGACAAGGAGGGGAAAGGGAGGAAGAGAGAATAGGGCAGATAATGCTTTGCCCCTACAATTGCATGAATTTCGATTCTCTAATATGTCATACTGAATCAAGTTCAGTACAGGACCCAGCATGACATTGATGGGCTTAGTGAAACTGAAACATATGTCTATACCTATCTACACTCTGGTGATAGAATACTATTGCAAGCCATTGCTTATTATGATATATTACAAACCTATGAAAAAATATTTAATTGTTTTAGTGCTGTTTTTTCCCATACTTATTTTAGCAAAACCTTTGCCAAAACCTTTAAGGGGGATATATATTAATCCATATGCCTGTTATAATATATCCTATATCAACAAACTAATAGATAGTATGAAAAGATATGGTCTTAATACGGTTATTATAGATGTTAAAGCAGACAATGGTATTATTCCATTTATAGTAAATGATAAGCGTTTAGAAAAAGCGTCAAAAAATATATATAATTTAGATAAGATAGTAAATCTTTTCCATAAAAATAATTTTATAATTATTGGTAGGATTGTAACATTCAAGGATAATATTCGAGCAAATGTAAATAGCGGAGAGTATGCTGTTATCAATAAATATACAAAAAAGCCCTGGCAAGATTCAGGTGGTACATATTGGGTAGACCCATATAATATAGATAATTGGGATTACAATATATGTGTAGCAAACGAGGTCTTGAGTAGAGGGTTTGATTCCGTTCAATTTGATTATGTTCGTTTTCCATCAGATGGCGATATTGGCAAATGTGTTTATCCTTCACACATAAAAAATTACTATTATAGTGATATTATTGAGATATTCGTTTATTATGCAAAATACCATCTTAAGGAATATGATATCGGGATTGATGTTTTTGGATATCTCCCCTGGTTAAAAAGGATAATTAATATTGGGCAGGATATGAGTATGATAACAAACCAAGCCGATATTATATCACCTATGCTTTACCCGTCGCATTTTGGGAATAGATTCTTGTTAGATAGTACAAGAAACTATTTTAGAAGAACGCATGATATTATATATCAAAGCCTCTTAAAATCCGACGAATATATTAAGAATGATAGCTCAAAGAGAATTATACCATTTATTCAATCTTTTACATATAAAGCATCCAAGATGGGCAAATATTATGTAGAAAATCAAATTGCCGCTGCTCTTGGATATAGAGACGGAAGTTTTTTTGTATGGAATGCAGAAAGTAACTATAAAATGTTATGGAAAGCACTTTATAAATTAGAGACAATAAGGAATAAAGGAAAGGTTTTAAATTTTGAAGCATTGAAGGTGAATTTAGCAGATGAAACTTCTTGATATAGAGATAAATGGATTTAAATCATTTGCAAATCCGGTAAGAATCCCAATAGACAGAGATTTAATAGCTTTTATAGGTCCTAATGGATGTGGGAAAAGTAACATTGCTGATGCAATAAAATGGGTTCTTGGCGAGCAAAATCCAAGAGAAATCAGATGTGAGCGACAAGGTGATGTTATATTTAGTGGTTCTGAATTGAAAGCGGCACAAGGACTTGCAGAGGTTACACTTAGACTATCAAATGAAGATAAGAAAATCCCGTTAAATTATAATGAAATAGAAATTACAAGGAGATTGTATAAGAGTGGCGACAGTGAATATCTTTTGAATAGAACGCCTGTTAGATTAAAGGATATTTCAAAACTTCTTTCTGGAACAGGCCTTGGAGAATCTTCATATTCACTTTTTAAAGCATCTGTAATAGATGAATTACTAAAACCCAATAGCACACTGATCAATGATCTTTTAATTGAAGCAAGTGGC
>CBDVEF010000098.1:0-6555 GCA_965372935.1 uncultured bacterium
ATCCTTAAGTCTATCATTACCCTTTGCCCCACAAATTCTGTGATCATTATTTCACCATATTGTATAGCAAACTGGAGCAATAATATTACAAGATATGCAATGGCTATCTTATATAAACCTGTATAATTTTTAACAAGTACATATTTATCTATTGCGATTTTTGTTAAATACGGGGGAATTATCTGAATGGCTGATATTACAAGGAGCATAATTACAGAAATAATCACATATCCTTTGTATGGTTTGAAATATCTTGCCAATCTTTTTATTATCCAAAATTTTGGGTTTTTACTTTTTACCTCATCGCTAATAAAATGGTTTTTTACCATTAAATAATCTCCAGCTCTTCAGTGAGTTGCTGTTTAGTAAAGATTTCATAGTATAATCCCCTTTTATTCAAGAGATCGTTATGATTTCCTTCTTCTACAAGTTTTCCACCATCAAGGACAATGATTCTATCTGCATTATTAAGAGTGCTAATTCTATGAGAAATAAGAATTGTAGTTCTTTTTCCCATATATTCTCTCATCTCGGAAAGTATCGCCCCCTCAGTTTCCGTGTCTACACTTGAAAATGCATCATCAAGGATTAATATTTTAGGATTTATCATAATTGCTCTTGATATGGCGGTTCTCTGTCTTTGCCCGCCTGAAAGCGTAACACCTCTTTCCCCTACCATAGTTTTAAATTTTTCGGGGAATTCAATAATATTATCATAAATTTTTGCAATATTTGATGCTCTCTTAATTTCCTCAAAACTCCATCTTTCTTTGCCGAATCCAATGTTTTCCTCAATAGTATATGAGAAAAGAAATGACTCCTGTGGGACATAGCCTATTTGAGATCTTAAATTTTTAAGCTGATAGTTCTTTATATTAATATCATCTATAAGTATCTTTCCGTCTTTAGCATCCACAAAGCGCAATACCATATCGGCTATTGTTGATTTTCCACTTCCTGTCAGACCAAGTATTCCTAATGTTTCACCCTTATTTATAATAAAAGATACATTTGAAAGTACACTATTATTACTATCATATGAAAAAGAAACATTTCTAAATTCAATTTTCCCACCAATCTCCCTTGCAATTGTATTATCACTTTCTATAATTTCAGATTTCATATTGAGAATTGTTTTAATTCTCTTCATAGAAGCCGTTCCTCTCTGATAGAGGTTGACGACCCATCCGATTGCCATCATAGGCCATATAAACATCATTAGGTACTGGTTAAAAGCTACATATTCACCAATAGTGAGCTGATTGTAAATCATAAATTTCGCTCCAAAGAAGAGAGTTATCAGCAAACTTAGTCCTGCTATGAATGATATAGTTGGAAACATTATACCCCAAATCCTGACAAGATCCATATTTTTTTTCATATAATTTTTATTTACATCTTTAAATAAGTTTCCTTGTTCGTTTTCCTTAACATAACTCTTTATAATTTTAATACCACTTAATGTTTCTTCGACCTTTTCGGTAAGTTTTGAAAAATTTTCCTGGACCGCTGTAAATCTATGGAATATATTTTTTGCAAAATATATCATTACTCCGGCAAGAAATGGCAAAGGGATCAAACCCAGTAGTGTTAATTTCAAATTAACTTTTATCATAAGAGTAAGTGCAAAGAGAAGCACGAGGACAGTATCTGCAAAAGCTAAAATTGCCATTCCACACAGCATCCTTACAGCCCTTACATCATTGGTTGAATGAGCCATAAGATCACCTATACTGTGATTATTATAAAATGATGATGGCATAGATAGATATTTCCTCATTAATTCATTTTTAATATCGAATTCTACAAGTACCGATATTTTTCTAAATGTACTTCTGAGATAATAACTGAAAAATATTTTCCCGAGTGCCGCCCCAATTATAAGTATACTAAACTTTGTTAGTAATCTCATACTTCTTTCAACTTTAATTGTATCAATAGCATCCTTCATAAACCAGGGTATTGCTATCTGGAAAATATCGCAAATAATTAATGAAATTATTCCGATTATTAACATTGATTTGTATTTCTTTAGATATTTAAAAGCATCACTCATAGGATAATCTTATAATATTCCCCACTATTTCAGCAGTTTTTATTAAGTTTTTTACTTTAATAAATTCTTCCTTTGTATGAACATTACTCATACCGGTGCCAAGGATCACTGTTTTAATTCCTTTTCTATTTAAGATATTTGCGTCACTTCCACCACCTGATTGACCAAATTTTGGTTTTAAACCCGCCTTTTTAATTGCTTTATATGCAAGAACAGCTGGAAATTCATCTTTACCTAATGAGATTCCATTAAACTTCCTTATGACCGTCTCCTTTGATTTTGCTATTAATTTTCTCTTATTGATATTTATTTCCGAATTTCTAACGGCATCATTAACAGCATCTATCATATGCTTTGTCTGTTTTTTAAGTTTATCCACATTGTGGCTTCTTGCCTCACATTCTAACCTAACATACCCTGCTATTATATTTGCTGCTTTTCCACCCTCTATAACACCTACATTTGCTGTTGTTTCACTGTCAATTCTTCCCAGTTTCATATTATGAATTGCCTCAGCAGCAATTTTAATCGCACTTATTCCTTTCTCCGGGACAACACCCGCATGTGACTCTATACCATATATATCTATTCCAATGCTATTTTGAAAAGGAGCTTTAATTATAATCTTTTCTACCTCTTCACTATCCAGTGCAAACCCACATTTTGAATGTAATCTATCCGTATCAACTGCCTTTGCACCATAAAGACCAATTTCTTCTGCAAAAGTAAAAAGTATTTCAATTTCAGGATGTGGAATATTATCTTCCTTTAACATATGAAGGATTTCAAGAATTGCCACAATCCCACTCTTATCATCACTGCCTAATACTGTATTGCCATCACTTTTTATTATCCCATTTTCAATAATCGGTTTCACTCCATTGCCTGGCTTAACCGTATCCATATGTGCCATAAAGAGTAGAGGTTCACCTTTTACATTGCCCTCCAATCTTCCCATTACATTACCTGCATTTCCTTCAAATGTTTTCCCTGCATTATCTGCCCATACATCTAACCCCAACTCTTTCAACTTCTTTGCAAGATAATCAGCAATCTCCTTCTCATTCAAGGATTCACTATCAATACATACGAGATGTAGAAACTCGTCAACAATTCTCTTTTTGTTAATCATCAAATCCCTCGCTATATATAATTTTCAATTTCCTAATAGGTAAAAATCTAATATCCTTTGAAAAACCACCTATTTTATCTTCTTGTAAAATAATATATTTTGCATCACAAATATAACCTCTTGTCGGGTCAACACAGAACCATCCTTTGTTGCCTTTAACCCTTACCCAGGCATGATAGTAGTAATATCCTTTCATAAAAATCAGTCCATATACATTATATGCAGGATAATTGCTTGCTCTGAGCAAAGCTGTCAGTAATGTCGCATATTCACTACAATCACCATTATAATTTGAGAAAATCTCAGATGCTTTTTCAGGATACATATTCGGATAAGGTTTCATAATTTTATAAACATATTCTGTTATTTCAATAATGCTATTAAATTTTAATTGCATTATTATACTTTTGAATATTGGATTGTCAAAATCATAATAATTTGTTGAAATCAATAATGAATCATCATTCAAAGTATCTAAGGCAAGTTTAGGTTTTATAAACAAATATCTTGAAGAAATAGATTGAAATCCATTATAATTACTGAATTGTGCAGAATCAGGTTTTTCAATTACTATCTTTTTATATCTTCTTGTTTCAGAGATCTTATCCCCTATAACTTTGATTTTATAACTATTAAGAATATCCGTTCCGGGGAACACCTCCTCTATTTGCGATATTTTCAAACCTCCTGGACCGATCATATTTATTAGTATACTCTCATTATAAATATATTTAAAAGCCCCGCTATGAGATATTATTGAGACCGTATCCTCAGATATATCAATTTTCATTTTTTTTATATCCCATAACCCCGATGAAAGTATGGAAAGAGAATCATCAATCTTTAGTTTTCTTAAGAATAATTCTATACCAATATCCGAGTATATTTTCTCCCCGCTTTCGAATGGAATCTTTCTATTGTCATCACCTTCGAGTAAAACATTGTTATCACAAACATATCCTCTTATTGTTTTAGTTTTACTCCCTTCTACATGTTTATAGTAAAAGCTTTTTAATGTATAATCAGGATTTATGATTGCATATGTGGTATCATAAATCTCCTTTTTCAACCCAAGTATCTTGAAAGAAAGTTTTGTTATTGTAAATAGCGTATCCTTTGATGAGAATATATCATATTCGCCGATATTATTACCTCTGGCACTTATAAAATATTTTGCTTCAGCACTATTCGCAATTAATACCAATAAAAAAAGAGGGATTATTATTTTTTTCATCGCTATATATACCATTGATTCTACATTTAGTCAATAAAATATAAAGGAGTATGGTAGATATGTATGGACATATGTCAGTTATAAGTTATAAAAGCCAAGAGCATTGTTGTTGAGGGAAAGGTTAGAGAATCGTGTGTCATCCTGAATTTATTTCAGGATCTGGTATGAGATACTGAATTAATACTGAGTCAAGTTCAGCACAATGCCCGGCATGACAAGAAATGGGGAAATGACAAAGATGGAAAAAATAAAATTTTACATTTGTTTCACGAATTAGGGCGTATAATTATACGCCCCTATGATTGTCATATTTCGGTTTACACTCTCTTTGGCGTTGTCATTCCTGCCCCCCCTTCTATTCCCTCTCACCAGTGAATAGAAAATCGCAAATCACAAACCGTAAATTTGTGAAATCGTATTTATATTTCTCTTTCAGTGGTTTATCCACTTAAAAGGTTTCACACTCTCATCAATTCCCTATTCCCTATTCATTATTCCTTATACTATAGTATATTATTATCAAATTATTTAATTAAATATGATATCCCGTTTTTTATAAGCATTATTGAAAAACAAAACAATATAACTCCTAATATTTTTATAATTATAACAAAATATTTACTTTTTATAAAATATTTACTTCTATATGTAATTAATGCAACTGATATTTTTGACCCGATTAAGAGTAGATAAAACCCAAGTAGAAATAAACCACTTTCTATAATATTCCCTTTTACAATGAAAGAGCCTCCCACGGATATCCAAAATATATAAGGATGAGGGCTAAGTATATTTGCAATAATTGCTTTTCTTAGAGAATGTGTATTATATTCTTTTGTATTGAATTTACCAATTTTTATCTTTAAATTTTCAAATCCAAGATATATAAGAAAAATCCCTCCTGCTATTGAGATAAATGCTAAAATAATATTTGAACTTTTTAACTGGCTAAAAACAATAAATGTAATAATAATTATTGGGACATCTGTAAAAATAGGGGCAAGAGACACCTTAATTCCATTTTTCCATCCATAGAGCAATGTTTCTGAGATTACTAATGTTAAGAGCGGTCCTGGTGATAATCCTGCTGTTAATCCTAAAATAATACCGGGAAGTAAAAAATTAATAATCATCTAAATCTGTATTCGTTCTTTAGTATTCATATTAAGTTAACCATTTTTTGATTTATTATTATACCTATATCTCATTTATTTAAAATAGTTTACTGATATGATATTGATATGTCAAGTATAGTTAAAAGAAATGGGTAGATATGTAAGGACAGACTAACCAGTTTAAGAAAAGAGGAAAGGATTAAATCCATTCCTCTCTGTTTTAATTATTCCTGCATCTCCTCTGTGTCATTCCTGCGAAAGCAGGAATGTCTATTTTCGATTCACTATTAATATTCTCTTGCTTAAAATCAATAAAAGTGTATACTTATTTATATATGAAGGAGGATATTTATGGGTTTTGAAAGTTTAAATGATATACTTGATTTTGCTGTAAAAAGAGAGAAGGAAGCTGTATTATTTTATAAGGAATTGCAAGATATCGCTAAATTTAGTGCACAAAGAAAAATGCTTTTAGAACTTGAAGCAATGGAGAGAGGACATATTGAAATACTTGAGAATATTAGATATACAACATTGGAGTTAATCAAAATTCCAGAAATAGAAAACCTTAAAATAAGCGATTATCTTGTAAAGAGTAAACCTAATGAAGATATGTCATATCAGAATATATTGATTGCTGCAATGAAAAAAGAGGAATCTGCGAATAATCTATACAATGATCTTGCAAATAAAGTAGACAACCCGGAATATAAGAAATTATTTTTAAAACTTGCTTCCGAAGAGGCAAAACACAAACTTTATTTTGAAAAAATATATAATGATGAAATTCTAACGGAAAACTGATAATAGATATTAGACATTAATTTAATTGTAAATTTTTATTATATATGTAGGGGAATGGATTAAATCCATTCCTTTTTTATTTACACCCTCATCTATAAATATGGCGATTGGGATAGGCATATTTACCACTTCCTATTCATTATTCCGTTCCCGTTGGCGATTGTCGTTCCCGTTTTTCGATTTTCATCTTTAAACTTCCTACTTCTCACTTCCT
>CBDVEF010000099.1:0-6543 GCA_965372935.1 uncultured bacterium
AATATTGATTTTATACTTGATTGCATTATTCTCCCCCTTTCCTTAGGGTTTATCACTAACTTAATTTAATTTTATTATAATTTTATAGCATTATTTGATGCTGTTGTCAATTATAACTATTTTTTAAGGCAGATAGATATTGATAAAAATTACAAGTATCAAGAAGCAATGGCAAAAGATGTAAAGTGTTAACCATAAATCGAAAAACGTGAAATCATATTTATATTCCCCCTCCCTTCTATTCCCTCCCACAATGTGGAGGGAAAGTTTAAAATTTCACCTTTCTGCATTTGTTTTCCACTTCCGCGGTTCCTCTCTCTGTCTGATGTCTGGTGTCTGTCGTCTATTACTATTTATTAGTGAATTAGTGGCTATATTTCCACTTAGTGTATATAAAAAATAAATTTAATTTATTACTTTTCATAACGACAAAAAGTAATTGTTTTATTTTTTAATCATCTTATTATATTAACTTTTCCACTTCCCACTTTATTCCCTGAAGTAACTGTATAGAGATAGATGCCATTTGGAATCTCACTTCCGTTTCTATTTTTATAACACCACTCAACCGTTTCACCTTCAAAATCAGCTTTGTATATCTCTCTACCTGCTAAATTATATATATTTATTAATGAACGGTTATTTGAAGAACCACTAATATGAAAAGTTATGCCCTGATTTGTTTTTTGCTTAATAACAATTTGAAATTCTTCGGATTGTCTTCTTTTTTTACTAACAATTCCACTTAATGTATCCTTCATAACAAGTGTAGGATCCCCTATCAATGTCATACCATAAAACCATGATCGAGATGTGTCACCCCATGCTTCAGCCATAACTTCAAACCAATATCTGAAAGCATCACCAAAACATTCTCCCATTGCCAATCTATTATAGTAATATTGGAATTCAAGCATACTGCCTGTTTTTGTAGATCCCATGGCTTCCAGTCCCGTCGATGTACTAAATACATACATTCCTGCACAGTAGTTACTTTCTGTATATCTTGCATTGGAACAGCAAAAGAGATTATAAAATTTTGCAGGTGGATTAATTGTGTTGATTTCAAAACTATAAAAGTTAGTATGACTACTACCATTATTAGATGTAAATACATGTCCAACCGGCCATGAATGAGCGAATAACGATATCCACTCATAGTTCATTTTAATTCTATTTCTATAATCCGGTGCAGTTGTAGTCTCATTGTCACTTACGCTATATATTGAATCATAGATAGCACTGAGTGACGATTTCCAGTAATTTATCGAACCGGCCCAATCATCATCTACATATAAAAGAGCTGTATCACCGAAAAGATTTTGATCTCCATTTCTATATTCGTGATTCCTGTTAAAATATGCCGAGAGCAGAGTACTATCATTCCCCACGGGTGAAGCTACTAACCTACCTATGAAAATATCAGGTTCCAAAGAACCCGAATGAGTATCATAAATCGAATCGGATCCTGCTACCATATTACCACCTTTATAATTATCTTCCCAGATACCATCGATATCCATATAGAAAAGATCTATCGGAAAGGTTGTATATTGAGGAGTCCATCCGTAAAACACCTCCATCATCTGAAACCACGGGATAGGCAAATCACCTATTAAAATAGCACCGATACATCCTTCGTTTGCAAGATAATTTCTTAATGAATCAGGTGCAAAAGGATCGGAACTCATACTCATAGTGTCCACAGAAACAGAATATCCATCATCAATAATATCTTCTACAAATTGCCCACTATCGGGATTAAGATAATTATAAAGCTTAAAATACAGATCAGTATTAACAATAAGATTAACCTTACCACCTCTGCCCGATATTTGAGCAATTTTACCAATACCGCAGTAAGGGATATCTTCTAATGTCTTTTTCCATTCCATATAATTCAATAGTTTAAAATCATCTGGTGATATTAATCGTGTTACTGTCGTTTTACTTGGACCACCATATAACAATGTTGCCATTACGAAAGTTAATAATATAGTAATAATTCTCATAAACACCTCACATAAAAGTATTTTTAAATTTCCTTATCATTTCTTATTTTCTCCAATCTTAACTTTGCTCTGGGATATTCTTTAAATGCTTCCTTAAGCATATTACAAGGGAATATACTACAATATGCACAATTGTCCAATTTTTTATCGATACAGCATTTTCTTATTTCACATATTTGGCAATAATAATATTTATCTTTCCGGGATTTACATCCATAGCAATAAATATCCTCGATTTTAATATCTTGATTCGATTCTTTTAATAAAATCCCTTCTAATTTTTGATTATCACCTTTTACAGTGGCTTTGCAAACAGGACATTCCATACAATCGAACCCACAAAAGGCAATCATCTCTTTCATATTATACATCACGAAGTGCCAAATCTGCGGCAGCAGATGCATGAATATTAAGTGTATTGAATAACGGTATCATCGTATCGCTTTGCTTAATGAGTTGCGGAATTTCAGTACAACCGAGAATAATACCCTCAGCACCCTTTTTCATTAAATTATCCATAATATTAAAGATTTTTTTCTTTGATTCATCATAAACAATCCCCACGGCAAGTTCTTCAAAAATAACACTGTTAATATAATTAATATCATTTATTTCCGGCATTAAAACCTTAATGCCATATTTATTTTTAAGTTTATTCCCAAAGAATCCATCTTTAATTATAAATTTAGTTCCTAAAAAACCGATATTTCTCAGTCCTCTTTCCCTAATTATCTCTGCTGTAATATCAACAATATTAAGAATGGGTATATTCAAGGATTTTTCTACATAATCTGCAACCCTATGAATAGTATTCGAACATAATACTATAAAATCCGCTCCCTGAGATTCAAGAGATAATGAAGCTTCGGAAATAATTTCCGCAATCTCCTTCCATTGCCCATTTTTTTGAAGTAAGTAGATTGATTCAAAATCAATACTATGAAGTATAATCCTGGCAGAATGGTGCCTTCCCAATTTACTGTTAATATGTTCATTTATAATCCTATAATACTCAAGTGTAGATTTCCATGTCATACCACCAGCTAACCCTATAGTTTTCATTAATACTCCTCTTATTATTTATATATATACCATAAAATCACATCGAATAAAAGAATAAAAACTGGGTTAGGACTTAATTTATAACTTAATAATACGAGTTGCTACTTTTTCAATAAAATATTTATCATGTTCAATAAATATCATAGTCGGTTTATATTTGAGAACTACATCCTCTATCTGCTGCCTTGAAAATAAATCTATATAATTTAACGGTTCATCCCATAACAGAAAATTTACAGGAGAAATAAATGATCTACATAGATCCACCTTTTTTCTTTCCCCCATACTGAATGTTTCAAGAGGTCTGTCGAATATTTCCCCACATACCCCCAAAACACTCATAATATTTCTAAACAAATTAATATCCACGCCCTCGCTATAAAGATAATCATTTAAATACCCCCTTTGCCACTTAGGTATTTGATAAGCTCTTATATAATTAATATAATTCGGGCAGTAAATATCTCCTTTACTTATTTTAACCTCTCCACAAATTGCATTGAAAAGTGTTGTTTTACCTGTACCATTATCTCCTACTATTGCAATTCTTTCCCCTTTCTCTAAACTTAATGAGAAATCACTAATTATACATTTTTCTCCTAAATCTATACTAATTTTATTTATTATTAAAATTATATCTGGGGATTTAATCTTATTTAATTTAAGTTTTCTATCTTTTTCCTTATTCATTAAAAGACTCTTCTTGTCTTCGATTTTTCCCTTCATTCTCTTTTCAATATTCAATGCCCTTTTCATCAATTTTGCGGATTTATGTCCTATTGCTCCACTATCAGCTGCTCCCTTTTTTTCCTTTTCCTTCCTGAATGACCATCTCTTTCTCTGATCTGCCGCATGTTTTAATGATTTTATCTCTCTTTTAAGATTCTCATTCTTCCTTCGTTCAAATTCCTCCTCCATATCAATGCTATTTTTCCATTTGGAGAAATTACCTTTGTTAATCCGAATATCATTCCTGTTAATTGAAATAATATGATCCGTGCATAAATCAAGAAAGTATCTATCATGTGATACGAGTATAAAACCCTTTTTATTTGACAAATACTCTCCAAGCATTTTTCTTCCGACCATATCAAGATGATTTGTAGGTTCATCTATTAACGGGAAAGTATTGACTTTTAAAAAGAGCGATATTATCAAAGCTCTTGTCTGTTCACCTCCACTTAATGTATTGAAATTTTGATATAAAATATCATGATTAAGTCCAACCCTTTCAATCTCTTTCTCTATCTTTGAATCTATATTATAACCATTATATTTTTCATAACTCTCTACAATTTCCCCATATTTCAAAAGACTTTCAAAATCACCTTTTTCTGATAGTGCCTCCATTTCCTTTTCCCATAGAGAAAACGGGGCAATACTACTTTTAATTACATTGAGTGTTATATCATTAACATTATCCGGTTTAAACGGATAATAAAAAACATCCTCGGAAATATGAATATCACCTTTAACAGCTTTTATTTCACCATCAATTAATTTTAATAATGTTGTCTTACCTCTACCATTCCTCCCAACAATACCTGTTTTCCATGAAGTGTCTATTACAATTGTCAAACAGGAAAAGACTTCGGCATATGGTGAATCATAATAGTAATCTACAGAATCTATAATAATATTTGACATATAATCTCCATTTATATATGTGATTAAATAGAATATTGCCTTTATTTAAATAGTATTGATTTTATTGAGGATTAAATAAAGACAAGGATTAATTTATTTTAATTCTTCATAGTAATCTATTTATAATATATTTTTACAGAAATGTAAATAAGAACTTGGAGACCTAGGCATAAATTGTGACCTCAAATTCCGAATATGTAGGATGAAGATATTTGCATTATGCTTTTACAGAACAGGGAGTTGCAATGCTTTCTGCTGTTTTATACTTATTAATTGGTTAATAAGTATATCACTATTTACAAAAAATAGTAAAGTATATCTTGACATTGACATATTTATATTATATATTGTAAGTAAGTTGCAAATATGGAGGTAAAACTATTATGATTATAAATTTTTCAGTTAAAAACTTTCGTTCGATTAAGGATTGGGTTACTCTTTCCTTTGAAGCCGGAAGGTCAAGTAATCTGGAAGATTATTACATTTTAAAGCCTAAAGAGGGTATGAGATTACTAAAATTAGGTATAATTTATGGACCGAATGCATCCGGTAAAACAAATATACTTTTGGCACTTAATTATTTGAGAAATTTAGTGTTAAAACCTTTTAATAAGAAATCCGAAAGTTTCTCTTTTGAGCCTTTTTTATTCGATTCGGAAAGTAGAAATAACAATACTTTTTTTTCATTGGAGTTTATTCAAAACGGTATAAAATATCTTTACGAAATAGAATTAAATAAAGAGGCTGTCATTAAAGAATCTTTATATTTTCATAAGCCCAATAAAGCCCTTGTGTATGAACGTACAACAGATATTCAAAAACAGATAGCAAAGATCACTTTTGGCTCGAAAATAAAAATTCCTAAAGAAGATAAAGATATATTAATTGGAAACACATTATGGAATAACAGCGTTTTGGGAGGATATTTAAAAACGAACTTCGAATCGGAAGAATTGCAGGAGATTATAGATTGGTTTGAAAATAGACTCGTACCGATCGTTCGACCTAAAACCTATTTATTGAATTTTATTTCCGAAAAAGTAGATAAAAATGAGATTAAAAAGAAAAATATTATTGAAATATTGAAAAAAGCGGATTTTGGGGTTTCCGATTTTATTATTAAACATAATAAAGTAGATATGGATAAAGCTATTATTGATTTTATTGTAAATAGTTTAGAAGTACCACATAATGAAATTGATGAAATAAAAAATACCGGAAAAATGGAAGTGTTAGAAATGTTATTACAACATTCAATAGGTAATTCAGAATATTTATTGCCAATGGAGTATGAGTCCGCTGGGACAATGAGATATTTTGAATTGGGCGGAATTTTGAGTTTTATAATTCAACAAAATAAAATTCTATCAGTTGATGAATTGGAATCGTCACTTCATCCTGATTTGATAAAACATTTTCTAATAACTTTTTTGGTTAATTCGAAAAATTCTCAAATTATAACAACAACGCACCTTAGAGAATTATTAATGGAGAAAGATATACTGAGAAATGATGTTATTTGGTTCACGGACAAAAAGAAAGACGGCTCAACAGATCTATTTTCTCTTGCTGATTTTGATTCATCCGTAATTAGAAATACAAGCTCTATTTATAATTCATATAAAATAGGCAAAATAGGAGCTGTTCCAAATTTAAACGATTATTATATTGATTTTGGAAATGAGAATAAGTAATAGAAGAACAAAAAGAAAAGCTAAGAAATCCTATTTGATAATAGTAGATGGGAAAACAGAAGTTTGGTATTTGCAGTTAATGAAACAATATGAAGACCTACCAATAATTGATATAGAACCGAAACTTC
>CBDVEF010000100.1:0-6502 GCA_965372935.1 uncultured bacterium
AAATTATTTCAATTTTAAAAATACTACTACAAACATTTTCAGTTTTATTTAAATAATTAAAAGAGTTTTCTATGAAATTATTTAGCTCACAGCTAAATAATTTCATATCCGGGATAATATCGATATAGTAATTAATTATTTTTTCAATCTTATTATATTTCTTTGAATCGATTATATTTTCATTCTTAATAAATTTATAATAGTTAAGTAAATTCACAAGAATATCAACATACGAATCGCCGTTTAAGCTGACCTTCCGCAATAAATAATCCCCAATATAAGCTAATATTATATCATTCTCAACATCTTGAATATTGATTTTATATAATGCCCTATCTTTACCGATTATTGAATTGCCAATAAATTCATTGAATCGATTAATGTCGCCTTTAATTAAATCCTTTTTTTCTCCTTTAATCGAACTTATGTATTTATTAAAAACTTTATCCATTTATATATTCTCCTTCTAATAATGATTCCTAATATATCTTTTATCATAACTCTATTTTCCTAAAAGAAAAATCTGATAAATCTATAAATAAAATTTTATTTAATAACTTTGGTTTATCGATAATACAACTAATTACTTCGGATGATGCAATCGAAGCGATACTCCCAACACTGTCGGCACTCACTGGTGTTATATCATCTGATTTTTTAAATTCACCTACAAAATCTGACAATTTCTCAGATTTTCCACCAACAAGAGTTAATATATGACCATAATTCCTTTCTACTGCAATATGCACAAAAAACATATCGTTTTTTATTAAATCGTTAAGAATTATTCTCGATTCATAGTTGTCTAAGCAATCAACTATTCCCTCTACATCATCAGGTAATTCAAACCCTACATCTATATTTTTATCGATAGGAACAATATGTGAATACGGGTGAATTGAAGAAAGTAATTCAGATGCAATAAATACTTTCTTCTTGCCTATATCTTTCTGCTTATATAAAATTTGCCTATTAAGGTCAGGTTCATCAACAATTCCATTATCAACGATATATAATTTGCCAATACCTGCTCTTACCAAAATCTGTGACATAAAACCACCAAGCCCTCCAGCACCTGCCTGCAGGATAACCATATCCTGTAACTTCTTTTGATTCTCCTCTCCCCAATAAGCAATTTGTCTTTGAAAAATCATAGCACCTCCATGTATATATATTAATTTAATTTTCAATTATGTCAAATGTAAATAAGGAACAGGGAAAATATTTTAAGGTCTAACGAATAAATAACTAAAACTTCAACAGAAACAAAAACTATTCAGAAAAATGAACAGATTTATGAGACATAGAGGTAAACATTAGAAAATAATTTAGTTACCTCTTTATGTTATTCGATCAATCAGTGATCTGTTACAAATTTAATAACTTTCTCCCATTGTGTATTTTTTAACCTATTTCTAAGTTTATCACATAGTTTATTATCATAAACTATTATATTCATCTTTTCAATTTTTTCCCAATAAAAATTATTAAAATCCTCTTTTAAAATGGAGAAACCCTCATAAGCACTTCCGTTTTTTCTTACGACAAAATATGTGAATTTATCTTCAATAATATGGAAAGAGTCGGATTTATTAATTAATTTATACTTAAAATAATTGTAAATATAATTTGTAGTAGTATCATCTTCATAGATTTTAAAATGCTTAAATCCATCCTTAGAAGTATTTTTATTATATTTTCCTTTATTCAAATCCTTAAGTAATGTTTTAGATTCTGAATAAGGAATTTTCTGATAAATTATAGTATCATAAAAGAATTTATCTTCAACCAAACTTCTTGAAAGCTCAGGTTTTATAAATAGATTAAAATATTTTTCTGTATTGCCTGAAAAATGCTTCTTTATTTTATTTAGAACCTCCGGAGCCTTTGTTTCTCTATCTATCCTCTCAGCTTCTTTTTCAATATCCTCCCTCGTAATTATAATACTCATATTTTTTGCTAACTTTACATTAATTAGTCTACGAATAAGATAAAGAAATGCATCATCATCCGATATTTCCCCTCCATAAGATTCTTCTATTGCTTTCACATTGTCCAAATCACTTTGATTTATTCTCCGGTTTTCAAACTTGGCTATTCCCTTCTGCGCACATCCTGTTGTTAAAAAACCAAATAATAGAAAAATAAACAATGTGCTTTTCCTTGTTCTATTAAATATAATATTCATTAATATTCCATCCCGGCATATAAAAACAGTTATAAGATATCTTGTTAAATATTTCCTTCATTAGTTCTGGTATCATCTTTAGTTGGTTTTTTACATATATTAAAATATAAAGGGCACGCATAAGCGTACCCTTATAAAAATAAGATTTAATCTATTTTATAATCGTAACCTTCGAACAAATATTAGTTCCTTTAACCCGTATGAAGTATACACCTGATGATAGGGATTCTCCTGTAAATACTAATCTGCTGTTCGGTTTTACATTCTTATAGTGTTTTACTACTCGCCCACTTATATCGTTTACTGATATATTAGCATTTTTAATGCCTTTATAAGTGAAATATATATCACTACCCAGTGTTCTTTTTACTATAAGGTTTACTTTTCTGTTTTGCTCTATATCACTTATATTTGTTTTTATACCAAGTATCGGAATTTTGAAAATATGAAGCATATCTTTTATAAGCGTTTCCCAATCACCTCCCGGTGTTAAATCAGCTCCTCTACCGTCTGCTGCCCAGAAAGCCGTTGTCGAATCATTACTTATAACACCTATGCAAAAATTAGAATCAGGATCTGCAAGAACAGAATTTGCATTTGCACCGGGGTATAATTCATCAGGATATAAATTACCATCATATACAAAATCCGAGACTACAGGTATAATGTTTCCGATAATTTCATTTTGTCCTTGAATATTCATTGTCTCTTCTTCAATATAATCCTCATATACAGAATCCACACCAAAGTTATTTGTTAACCAGGACCATTCGGTTCTTGTTCCCCTGTTTCTTGTTTTATCTTTCCCTTTATCTGTATTTGAATAAACAATATCTTGTCCGATTAACCAGATTTTCCCTCCGCCTGCAATATAATCATTAATATTCGTTGTATCATAATCGGTGAAGCAGGGATCACTATAATAATCATAACAATTCCATATCACGAGATCTGCATGCTGCATTGCTTCAAGTGATGGACCATTCTCATATTCATCGGCAGTCGGTCCGAACCAGCAAATATTATCACTTCCTATTAGATTTACAAGAGGATTAAGCCATGTTGTATCCGGATGTTCCGGTGAACCATATCCTTGTGCATCTTCTATATACATTACATTATAATAATTTGTAGATGAATATACACCAAGTGTATCATTTGCAAAATTAGTGTCCGGTAACGCTACATACATTTTAGTATAATATATCTTATTATTTAAGAAATATGTCGAATCAAAGATCACATCGGTGCTGTCAGATGGGTATAAATCCGATACAGATACAATATCTGAAAATACAAGATTCCACCCATCCGTCGTATCATATACAGAAGCATATACATCAAATGATTCCGATACATTCCCATAATTTTTAATATTACCTGACACTGCATAATAACCGGAATCAATAATACCTGTATCGGGAGATATTATATTTATAATACCTATATCATGAACAGATTCTAAGGGATTATACTCTTCACATTCAGTATAATTAGCGTTTCCACCTATAGCATAAATTTTCCCATTTACTACACCTGCAGCAGGCCTGTACCTTGCTGTAGGCATTTGTGCTTTTGTTGTCCACGGTGTTCCTCCTGTAGTATCAGCTGTTGGGTCATATTCCTCATTTACGGAAAGATTAGAGCCATTCCATCCTCCTATAACATATATCTTCCCATCTATTAAACCTGCACAAGGGCTTTGTCTTGCTGTCGGCATTGATACTTTTGTTGTCCACGGTGTTCCACCTGTAGTATCAGCTGTTGGGTCATATTTTTCATTTACGGGAGAATAAGTACTGGAACCAACAGCTCCACCTATAACATAAATCGTGCCATTTACCACACTTGCAGTAAGTCCACATCTTGCTGTTGGCATTGGTGATTTTGTATCCCAGGGTGTGCCACCTACGGTATCTGCCGTCGGGTCATATACTTCATTTTCAGAAAGTATAGTACTATAACCTATATCCCCACCCATTACATATATTTTCCCATTTATAACTCCCGCAGCACAAGACTCCCTAATTGTAAGCATTGATGTTTTTGTAGTATCCCAAACATCCGCAACAGGATCATATACTTCATTTTTAGAAAGATAACCACTGTCTCCTCTGCCTCCTATAGCATAAATTTTCCCATCTACAACACCTGAAGCAAGCGCATATCTTGCTGTAGGCATTGATGCTTTTGTAGTCCATAGATTTGTCACAGGATTATATTCCTCATTTGCAGAGAAATAAAAACTATGATATCCACCTATGGTATAAATTTTACCATTTACAACCCCAGCAGTAGGCCCCGTTCTTCCCGTGGGCATTGATGTTTTAGCTACCCAACTATCAGCAATCATAATCATTGGAACTAAAATAAGCAGAAAAAGAAAAGCGTGAAAAACATACCTTAAAGAATAATTTTTGCCCATAAAACCTCCTTTTTATTGAGTATTAAAAATTTATATCTGATAATTATGAATTTGTCAAGTCATTCATACTACTTCAGTGTAGATTAGGTATAGACATACTTACCAGTTTAAGGAGAGAGGGAATGATTTAATCCATTCTCTCTGTTTTAATTATTCCTGCCTCCTCTCTGTGTCATTCCTGCGAAAGCAGGAATCTGCAATGGAGGAATAGTATAATAGTGACAGGCTGGAATTGGGAATGTAGGATTGGAATGTTACTATTTCAATATTTTTTCCATAACACACAATTGCTATTATCAATTTTCTTCTCCGTATAACATACCATCTTTGATGTTCTACCAGGATATGATGCAATTTCACCCCGTTTACACTTGCCGTATACCAAAGCTAAACAAGCATAATCAGGCAAATGTATAGACATTACAAATTTTGTAGATTATCCGACAATATTGTCGGATAATCTCTTCTATGAATTTCTAAGTTACGCAATATCGTATTATTTCATTTTGGAATGAATATTGCAATTAAATAAGTAATTGCTATTTGAAAACTTAAACAAACATATCTTGATAACACAAATGTAAAATGTTATAATATCACAGGAGGTATTAATGAAAAGAATCATATTAATTTTAGCTGTATTTCTAATCTCAACCTTGACTATTTTTGGAACCAACTCCACAAGAACAAGAAAAAGCACAAAAGCCCATGAACAAATTACTCATCAAAAAACATACAGACATTTTATTGACTTGAATGATGATGGGATCTGCGATGAAATTCCGAATTTTACATCGGAAGATAATCAAATGTATAGATATAAAATATTTTATGGAAATCGATTAAGGCATCAGATATACAATAATGATAGTTTGAATCAAAATGATAGTCTACAATACAGATATAGAAGAGAAATTGCAAATCATTATAGACAAACACATTATTGGGGAGAAAACGGGAAAGGTATCGGTGGTAAATTACAAACAAACACGGCAAGAGTTGGTAGATTTTTCAGTAAATGGTCATCGAATAATAAAAGAAAGTAGGGATACCCCCCTACTTTCTTTAAAATTATGAAAAGAATAGTACTCATATTATTATTTTTATCTCTTTTTACATCAATTTATGGTTTTTTTGATGGCAAATTAGAGACAGGATATTCATCAAACATATATAGAGATTCTTCGAATTTGTCAGATTTTATTATAAATCCCGGCTTTTCAATTTACAACCATTCATTGGGACTTGATGTTGATGTATTCTATCCGATATACAATCTTGATCTGTTTAACACTTCAATTACATTAAACTACATCAGTAACAATTATATTGATTATAAATATAATCAATATAAATTCACAGGTGTAATTTCTCTTTATCCTAACAATTATAGTTATACTAATCTAAAATCATCTTATATGCTCAACATTGGGAAAGAAGCATTGATTTTTAAAAATGAAATATTCGGAAGTGGAAAATATATTTCATCACTAAATACATATGAATTTATAATAGAAGATATTGTATCTCTTTTGTATAGAAGCAGGAATTTTCAATCGGAATTCCATACAAATGGAGGAATAGGGTTTTATGAGAATGGTTCTCCATTCGTTTTTGGAGTAAGCAATAAAACAAATTATCAACTCAACTCTCATTTAGGATTTGTAGGTGGTTTGAGTTATAATAACTGTTTAACAAGTTTTCTCCCGATTGTAGATTCGATAATCGATATATTCGTAAACAGTTACAATATTGACAATAGTTTTGATGTATATGGGAAATTGACCTTTGTAATATCTCCCAAATTTACTGTCAGTTCCGGTTATCAATATAACACTATACAGTATCTCCCATATTCAACAGGTTTGGCTCGAAATGATATAAAAAAT
>CBDVEF010000101.1:0-6472 GCA_965372935.1 uncultured bacterium
TAGGTTTTATACCTGATTTTTTTAGAGAAATTTTCATAATATTTGTAACTTCAATTCCTGTTTTTCCATAAATAAATGGTGAATTTGTAATTTTTCTTGCAAGACCCACCAATCCGCCAATTGCATTTTTTTCAACAAGTATAAAATTAATTCCTCTTTTTTTTAATTGTAAAGCTGCTGACACACCGGCAGGACCTCCACCGATAATTAGGCAATCTGTCTTATATTTTTTCATCTATCACATCTCCGGAGGAAATAATCTTACAGAACCCATGTTTTAGATTTACAATTGAGGCATTATAATTCTCTATTCTTTTTGATGCAGTAGTGTCGGATATAAGAATCGTTTCATAATTAAGCATAAATGCATGTCTTATAGATGTTTCAACACACAGATGTGTTTGTATTCCGGTAAAATATAGAATTTTAATTCCTTGTTCCTTTAATTGCCTGTTAAGATCCGTATTGAAAAAAATTGAATAATGCTCTTTATATATTATCGGATAATTGTAAATAGATAATTGTTCTATAAGTGTAGAATAATATGTATCTTTTTGGGGTAATCTTTTCCACCATTTATACATCATATTGTCCTTTGAATTATTATTTGCCTGTACCGTGAAAAATATGGGAATTGATTTTTTCTTAAATAATTCAATGATTTCCATAACATTCGAAATTATCTTTATACCCGAATGCATATAAGCCGGTGAGTCCGGAGAAAGAAAATAGTTTTGCATATCGATTACAATCAAAGCACTTCTCAAAATTTCCTCCAAATAATAAACGCCATCCAGTGAGTCTGGATGGCAATTGCCTGACATTACTCACAAATGCATAATACATTTAATTAATATTTTGTCAAGTATAAAGATGTTTTGTCATCCTGAATTTATTTCAGGATCTGTAAGGGATATTGGGGTCAGGCTGGAATTGGGAATATAGAAAAGAAATGTTACCATTTCAAAATTTTTTCCATAACACGAAATTTTATGCTATCAATTTTCTTCACCAATAGCATACCATCTTTGATGTTATATCAAGATATGATGCAATTTTTCCCCGCTTACTCTTGCTGTATATCAATACCAAACAAACAAATAAATAATGAGCTAATATTTTCTCTTTTCCACGACTCCATCCACTCAAATCTTCTAAACCAAAAACTGTTCCTTGCCCCACTCCTTAAGCTATCTCATCTAATACTTTGTCCTTTTTTGTATTTTCCTCCGACAACTCCTCTCCAATCTGTCAATCCTATATTCCCAATTCCATCCTGCCCCCAATGTTTTTATAAATTTATTTTAAGTTGATAAATTTACCCTTTATAATAGAGTCTTTCGTTTTAATTATATAAAAATATATTCCATTATGTGAAGTCGAAAATTGATATTCTTTTCTATTTGGATTATTTTCCAGGATTATACTTCCGTCAATGCTGATAATCTTTATATTTTCTATTGATTTATTGGAGTACAAATGGAATATACCTTTTTTATTTGAAATTCTAATTAAGACATCATTCGAAACGGATGTATTCTTATCCTTAATTCCCGTATAATATGTAAAATTATAAACAGGATCGGGATTAGATTGCCCCTTTTTATAAATATATCCTTTTAATGTCCCGTTTTCATATAATTCAAAAAGGACAAAATGGAAGAATGAACCGCCATATGGTGCGGATTGCAATGGAGGTACAAGAGGTCCACCACCACCTCCAGAAACGATATAATGAACATTATTATATGTGTATCTGTCATAGAAATGTTGATGCCCGAATCCGGATAGAAGAACATTATAATCGGTAAGTTTGTTTGTAAATAGTTCCGTATGACTTAACTCATAATTAGGTTGAGGATAGTATTCATCATAACCAAGGCAGTATGTCGTATTGTGTCCGGGTATATACGGAGGAACATGAGCAAAAACTAATGGATATTTATTTTGTATATATGCATCGGATAACAGGCTATCAAGCCAGTCTAACTGTTCATATGTAAAAAGGTAATCAATAGCATTCCAACCTGAGAGGGGGTGCTGTTGACAATCCGACATCATTATAAATCTTGCATTACCATAATCAAAAACAAAATCCGTGTCACCGAATATACTGTCATATAAAAACGGTCCTTCATCTGCATATAATTCATGATTACCTCTTATCGAAAGCCATGGAACATTCGATGAATCGATCATTGCCACATATTTAAAGTATTCATATCTATAACCATCCATGCAAAAATCACCATTATTTATTGCAAAATGAGGGGACGGATAAAGGTTGTCTATAACATTTCTAAGTGCAGAAAATGTACTATCTCCATCTCCCATAACACCTGGAGGAAGAGAGTCGGAATTTCTATTATCTCCCATAAAGACAAATCTAATAGGGTATGAAACAGGTTTACTTTGAATTACATTTATTACAGAATCAGTTGGGTGATTTGTAATTGGGTAAAGCGTTAATTGAACACTTAAAACAAATAAAATTAATATTAATAATCTTTTCATATAATCTCTATCTTAAAATAATTATACTGATTTGATGTGGGAAATGTCAAGTGCGAAAGCAATTGAAGGAAAATTCACCACGAATTACACTAATTGAAAACTAATTACACAAAGAGAAAATATCTTTTAACTTTCCCTCCACAGGTGAGAGGGAATTTAAGGGAGGGGGAATAACTTCAACTTGGTACATATGTCTATACCAAGTGTGAAAGTAAATGAAGTTTCTATAACTTGAATTAATATTAAAATGATATATAATTCATTTATGAAAGTTGATAATATATATGCTAACATTAAAAAGGATCCTCAGATTTGGAAGTTCGGATTCTATGGTCTATTTAAAAATTTAAAATTTTTTGAGCCCTATCTTTATATCTATTTCTTATCATTAGACATAAATTTATTTCAAATTGGAATTCTGTTTTCAATTAGAGAATCTATTATATATATATGTGAAATTCCATCAGGCATATTTGCAGATCATTATGGAAAAATAACCGAACTTTTAATTTGCTTTACCTTTTACATAATATCATTTATCTTTTTCTTTATAGGTGCAAACTACTCTGTATTAATTGTCGGAATGATCTTCTTTGGATTGGGTGAATCATTCAGATCGGGAACACACAAAGCAATGATATATTCATATCTTGAGAGAAAGGGGTGGTTTTCATATAAGACATTCGTTTATGGCAGGACACGATCATTCTCACTTATTGGGTCTTCTCTTTCCGCTTTTGTATCCATTATATTTGTATTGAATTTACCCGGATTCAGGTGGTTATTTCTCATTGCTATTGTTCCCTATATTCTGGATTTTATACTTATAGCGACATATCCAGGATACTTAAATGATAGAGTTGAATCTGACAAATCTTTTAAGAAATTCATTCGGAATAGCGTTGTACAATTGAAAGGTATATGGAGAAAAAAACAACTCAGAAAGGTTTTACTTAGTTCCTCTTTATATGATGCTATATTTAAGACTATAAAAGATTATATACAGCCTATTATGAAAATGTTAATTATTGCATCGGGGATCGGAATTTTAGCAAAATATCCGCCTAAATCACAAATTATTATTGTACTTGGTGTAATTTATGGTGTATTTTATCTGTTTAGTTCAATAGCTTCAAGAAATGTTTTTCGATTAAATAAGTATTTTTCATCAGGTAAATTAATGAATCTGTTCTTTGATATTATGGGAATTTCATTATTTGTAATGTATTTTATAATTAAAAGCGATTTGATAATACCTATTATAGTGTTGTTTTTTATACTTTACATTCTTAAAGATGCAAGGCGTCCACTTGTTGTAGATGTTGCCGGAGATATAATGGACAGAAGAGAAAGAGCAACTGTAATGTCAATAGACAGTCAATTGAAGTCACTTGCGATGATTGTACTGGCTCCACTTGTAGGTTTAATTGCAGATCAATTTTCCATCGGAATTGCTTTTTTATCAATCGGTATTTTTATGATAATTATAAATAGCGTATTTAGAAGCATAAAAATAGTCAAATATTAACGGAGGTTATATGAGAAAATCAAAGAAAGAGATTGTACTTGAAAAAAGAATTATGGATTACTTAAAAAACAAACCTGCTCAAATGGCAGAATTGATTTTTAAAGACAGGGAAATATATGAATTGCAAGATTATACAAATATAGTTTCTATTAAAAGACTTGGATTCAATGATCATGGACCTGTTCATATGAAGAAATCTGCTTTAAATGCAATTACAATGTTTAATTTACTTCATGAAGAGGGGGTAAAATTCAACATTGAAAAGGAGAATCTTGGTACTGTTGAGGATAGTGAAGTAGCTGTTCTTGTTGCTTCTCTTTTGCATGATATTGGAATGTCTATTTGCAGACAAAATCATGAGATATTCGGTCTTTCAATAACGCTTCCGATTATTGATCGACTACTTGAAGAAATATATAAAGATGATATAAAGAAAAGAGTTATTATTCGTTCTGTAATTCTTGAAGGAATAGTAGGTCATATGGCAACTCAAAAAATCCACTCTCTGGAAGCCGGTCTCGTTTTAATAGGAGATGGATGTGATATGGAGAAGGGAAGAGCAAGAATCCCTACACTCATTTCAAGTGAACCAAGGGTGGGAGATATTCATCGCTATTCCTCAAGTGCTATTCAAAAGGTTATAATAACCAAAGGTGAAAAGAAGCCCATAAGAATTAATGTTGAAATGAATGAATCGGTTGGTTTCTTTCAAGTAGAACAAATTCTTTTTCCCAAAATATCTTATAGTCCCGTTAAACAATATATAGAATTATTAGCAGGTGTGGTTGGACAAAAGCCTTTGCGGTATATTTGAAATAGGGGACGAGGTACGACCCTTTAGAGATCTATCTCTATTAATGGAACTAACATTTCCTCTCTTGTTAGACCCGAATGGTGAGCTTTAAATTCATTCTTTTCCTTTCCATTTTGCTGGAAAATTGTTTTCATTGCAATATCAGATATTGAAATAGCAATATAATCACCTATAAAATCATCTATCTTTTTATGCTGTTCTCCTCTACCAAGCAAACCACTTTCTATAAATTCCTTTCGATTTAAAACAAGGAATTTATCTCTATATTTATCAATGATTTTTTCAAATTTAGATATTTTGTGTTTTTTTAGATGAAATGTGAGAAAACGTGGTTCTGGGAAAGTAGGCATTATCATACAATCGTAAAGCTCTGTAATTTCATTAGTATAATAATATTTATTTACATTTATAAGCCCGTGATCAGCTGTTATTAATAAAGATGTGTCTGTATTTCTGAGATTATTGCACAATTCTTTAATGTATTTATCAATTTTATATATATAATTGGCAACTTCAATCGAATCAGTACCGTTTATATGTTCTAATCCGTCGGGATTTGTCGAATATGTAATAATAAGTTTTTTTTCGTTGTTATCGTTTGAAATCCTATCCAATACTACCTTAAAAAGCTTTTCTGTCGAAGAGTAGGGAATAACATTCGCTGGATATGATATTTGTCTGGAATAATTGCTGTTGATAAGATACTCTGGCATTATTTTATTGAGGGAAATGTCCGGATTCTCTTTATGAATTATATTAAAAAAATTATTTATTCCCATAGTTTGCATTATCTTGTACTGTTCCGAATTAAGTAATTCACCGGTTATGTCATCAATGCAGGGTAATATATCTATATATTTTGAATACTCTTTAAAATACAATGTCCAACCTAAGGCCCCATGCTCCAAAGGACTTTTACAGGTCATTAAACTGGTGATCGCTGCTGTTGTTGTAGGTGGAAATACTGATGTGATATGATCCAGAAGATGGTCATACATAAATGAACTGGTATTGCTCGAATATCCTTTTAATAACTCATAACCAAGTCCGTCAAATATCATCAATATAATATTTTTCTTTCTTCTAAGTTTATCCACATTTATCTGTTTAAGGGGGGTGTATTCAGATTTAATACCATATACATTCATTATTGTTGATATTAGGTTTATGATACAGTTATTGTAATCAGGGTATACTATGTTTGGTTTTTGATTTATCAAATTTAATCCTTATAATCGCTATTTCATAATGAGTTTATATGAAATAGTAATTAAAGTCAAATAAATGTAGTTATCTTACCCTTTTTACTATCCAATCTCCAATAATCTTCAGTGCTGCAGGTGATATTGTTTCCTCAATTTTAATATATTCCGCAGGTGATCCTGTTTTAGAGGATTGAAAAAGATGATTAAGATTTTTTAACTCCTTTATGGTAAAATCGCTATTTTTACCTTCCCTAAGTGCAGTTTTTATTGCTTTTAGATTTTCCTTTGGTGGAACCTGAAGATCCCTTTCCCCATTAATTGCAAGAACAGGACATTTCACCTTTTTTAATGCAGGTATTGGGTCATATTTTACAAAATAGCGAAACCATGGATTTACAATAGTTGCAATTT
>CBDVEF010000102.1:0-6403 GCA_965372935.1 uncultured bacterium
TCTTTTATAATTCGCTCGAAGTTATAAGATAGAAAATTTTCTTTAAGATTATATCCCAACTCAGCGGAAATATTTTTTGTTTTTATACTATCCTTATTAGAAATATTGTATCCGCCAGCAATTTTCAATCTGTTGTTGTCAAATCCTGAATATATACGATAGGAATTATAACCCTTGCTGCTTAGAAGTGTATGATTGTCATCCATTTTAATTGCACTCGCATTTAAGTAAAGTCCATTTTTATTAAAATTAAAATCACCCGACAAATTCGATGGCAATAAGCTATCGTTTAGAGAAATATTATACCTGCCACCCATTTTGACAAAGCTGTTTTTATATCCTCCGTTAACACCAACATTCGAATTCTCTTTAATCGTATCACCTTGAATGCTCTCTTTTCCCCCTGAAATACCAAAATTTATATTATCATTGTCGAATTTATAGCTTCCGTCTATTATTGAATATCTGTTAGTATTCTCTGTCTGAAAATATACTATCAAATCCTCATTTGTTTTCAACATTCTATTATTTAAATTAATTTCCCCTGACAGATAATTAATTGTATAATCCTTCGCCTTTTCAAGTTCTAATCGTCTATTATACCTGTCAAGTAATATTACCTTCTCGCCACCCTCCTGGATATTAATATATCCCAGCGAGAATGGTCCTTCCGTATCATTTCCCTTTATTCTTACCTCTTTCACATCCATATTATTGTAAAAATAATACGCATTAGCACTATGGTATGAATAACCACTCTCAACAATAACCCCTTTCATTAGTGCATTATTAGAAAATGTCGGTATTTGAGGGACAAATTGTCCCATTGTAATTTTACATATCGTATGTTTCAGCGAAAATTTATATAATTTTTCACTACCGGGCATACCATCCGTTACAACATTGCCATTGAAGTAAAGATTGTTACCAAATCCTGCATCGATTGAAATATTATTTCTATTATTTCTATTGAAATATGGCTGATAATTATATTCGGATACATTCCCTGAAACAGTCTGTTTATTGAATATAAACTCGCTATATCCGTTTAGATGTGTATATGTAGAATCATCTGCATATATTACAAAACCAAAAAGCGATATTGCCGTCATTATTAGTATTACTTTTTTCATAATACTACCTACAGCTTAATGGTAATCGATATTTTGTGACTCGATGCAATCACAGGATTTGCTATAAAAGCATAATCAATATCAATATACTTCGTACAAAATCCAAGACCTGTCGTAAGTGAATGATTTTTATATCCGACACGAACAGGAACAAGCCCGAACACCTTCCATTCGATGCCGAATGCATATGCAGGATTAAATGTCTTTATATTATCCTGACTCATATCAAATGAAATTAATATACCATCATTCATAGATTCGGTTATATTCTTTAACAATCTAACATTAATACCAGCCCCATAAATGCAATCGATTGTATCTGTCCCCCCATTATCCCACATTAATAATCCTTCATCTGAGTATGATAATCCAATACCAACACTTGATATTAAATAATTTGGAATGCGTCTCTTATATCCCATACCAAGCCCCCAACTACAACCGTTTCCCTTTATATTATACAAAGAACTATAAAGATACGATCCTCTAATACCAATGGAAAAATCATAAATACTCCGCTTTAATGACAAATCATATCTTGAGTATATATATGATGCAGTCCCTTTGTATACAATATTGGTAAAATCAGTGCCGGGAATAGTGTCCTCTCCGGCTTCCGTTATCGGAATGCCATCCTCGCTTAAAATATATGCCCCACAACCTATTACATTGTTTTTATCTTTTTCAAATGGAAGTGAAAAATTCACAGCTCCGGCAAAAGCATCATAATTCGCTCCATAAGGAATTTTATCATGCATATAGCTGAGAGAAATATTTTTATCAGCTGATAACATCGCAGGATTCCATAAAATCGATACAGGACTTTCTACCGATGTATATGCGTCTCCCATTGCCCCGGATGCAGCACCTACACCAAGTTCATCAATCAGGGAATATGTGCCGGAAGAGCAGAATAATAAAACAGGTATCAATGTTAAGATAAATATTATTTTTTTCATTTTAATTTCCTCCCTTTATGAGCATTAATTTCGTATATCTCTCATCATACTCATTGCCTGAGTTTGCTTTTATTACTATAGTATAAACACCATTGTTGCAAATATCACCACCAATATTTTTTCCATCCCATTTGATCTCATTAATACCACTTTGAAGTTTAATATTTTCTAATTTCTTCACGGTATAACCTGCCAAATCAAGAATATATATATCACACAAAGCATCTTTATTCACGACAGCCCTTATCCTTGAATGTTCTATTAATGGATTGAATGGTGAAGGATATGTGACAAATGTACCTATTGAAAATTTTTCTCTATCACTGCTTGAATCACCCTTTTTAATATTTGCTTTTCTACTGTCAAACGGTAAGTGCAATTTGTGCAAGTCATTATCAATATAGAATAGGTTATCACCCGAACGGACAAAGTCAAATACGAAATTATTTCCTAAATAACGGTAATATCCTTTATAGTAACCCCATTGATCGTTGAAATTATAAACAGGATAAACTATACTAATATATCGGGTATTGCTAACATCTTCAACACCGTAAATTGTATTAAGAGAATCAGTCACAAAGGATATAATATAATGATTACCATATTCTACTCTAAATGATGTATCCTTCTCATAAATAAAGCCATTTTTTACATATCTCGAAATATAATATATATTTGCTATTGTATCCTCTTGTGATATATATATATCACCATTCGCATTTACATAGAATGCTCTTCCGGCAATAGGAAAGTTATAATTGGAAAGAAAATTGAGGTTGTTGTCAAATATGTCTATTCTAATCGAATCATCAGATCTATCCAGCATATTCTTCATTCCAACATATATATTTTTCAATGAATCAAGACCTATACCTAATATATCAAAAGAATTATAAGATCCCGCAATCACATTAATCGCACCGGAATTAAAATCTATCTTTGCTGCAATCGTATCAATATCTCTTTTACATGGACTAAACGGTTTATATACCATATATATATTCTCCGATTCGTCTACTTCAATATCATAATTATAAACATCATTTAATGGTAAACTTGATATAATATTTCCTTCAAAATCCAGTTTATATACACCGGGAAACATTGTATTAAAACCTTTGTCCTTTCTAACGGATTTGAAATACCCGCAATAATTGTTCACATATATAAAACCATTTTTTATACATATCTTACTATCTTGATTAAAACCACCCGATATAATATTATAATCGGGGTTACCTTCTTCACCATATATAGTATCCACAGAACTATTCCCAAGTTTATCCTCTGTCATTATAAGAAATGAATATATACCTGAAAAATCTTTACCGGGGAAAAATGTGTCGGTATAATAATAATCATATTTCACACTGTCTATTGGAGATAAACTGAAACTATCGACAAATATTGTGTCAGCTCCTTCCTTTTTAAAATATATCCTTGACAGTATTGATTCCCTATCTTCAACCCTATATCTGAAGTAAAAATAGTATATTATTTCATCTCTTTTTTTACTATCAACTATATTATTGTTCATAATTGTCTTATCATACGGTGAATAAATTTCAATCGAAGGGGGTGTATTATCAAGATAAAACATACTTATGGATGTATCCGATACATTGCCGATTTTATCTACGGCATAATACTTGAGTATATATGTCGTATCCTCACCCTCTATGTGAATCGTATCGTTAAATGGTATGAAATAATCGGAACCATCAATCGTAAGACTATAAAGAATCGAATCGACACCTGCTAAATTATCCTGAGCATCGATTATAATTCCGCTTGATGAATTAACGAATGTTGTATCATTGTTGCAATAATTCGTACCTGTTATATTAATCGACACCTCAGGAGCTGTTTTATCCACAGCGAATACATTTTCATACGCCTGCATATTACCGACTTTATCATAAGCAACAATTGATAGTATGTGACTTCCTTCATCGAATGAATCACATTCGATTGAGTCATTGTAAAGTAGATAATTATCATTATCTACTTTCCAGAGCACAGAATCGACTCCACTCAGATTATCACTTGCTTCGATTACAATATATGAATTTTCCGATATAACCGTAGTATCAAATATCTCTATATTCGGACCAATATATGATACATTAACATCAGGAGCTGTTTTATCTATACCATAAACAAGATTAATTTGATTAATATTCCCAACATTGTCCTCCGATTGAATATCCAATGTAAGGAAACCTTCAATAAATGATGCAAAGTCCATTTCAAATGTGTCGGGAAGATATACTGTATAGAAATCGTTAATTTTACACCTGTTTTCATATATCCCCGATAATGTGTCCTCGAAAATCAATCTTAGTATTGTAGAATCCTTTACAAAAACCACAGAATCAATCAAAATATAATCACCGATTAATGTATCAAAGATTGTTGGTACCGTTGTATCTATAATTAATTGCACCGAATCATTTACAAAATTACTCAATCTGTCTTTAGTATATATATGCAGTAAATGTTCTCCCTCTTCCAATCCGTTTACATTAATTGTTCCACTATAAGAAATTAAACTATTACTATCAAATGCCCATTTTACACTATCCACACCCGAGTATTCATCCCAGGTGTCGATTTCAAATGTTCCATTTTTATTAAAGTAAATAAGAGAATCACTTTTGTAATAAAAGCTCAAAGGTTTAATGGAATCAAGAGGTGCTTCGTTGTCCATGCATAATCTTACTGTATCGTATGAAATATTATCAACATAATCCGATGAACGGATCTCAATATCATAATAGCCATCTGCAAAACCTGACAGATCAAGATTAAATGTATCCCCGATATTCGCCCAATCCAGATTATTAACCCTGTAACTATTCTGTTTAATCCCACTTATAGAATCGCTAAATAAGAATTGGACATTTGTAATCAAATTGATGTATACCAATGAATCATTAGATATGTATGGTTCCCCGATATTTATATCTATAAACGGAGATGATTTATCTATTGTGAAACTCATCGAATCATTAAAAATTGCACTTGCACTATCCGACAATTCCATAAATATACAATGACTTCCTTCACTATAAGATGATATATCTATTGGTTCGATATATGTAATATACGGTTCGGAGTCGATTTTATATTTTAAATCCTGTATACCTGCTCCGCTGTCTGTAACAGTAATCCCAATCTTCGATAACATTGAAAGATATTCCATATAGTTAGGTCCGACAATATAAAACTCTCCTGATAAATTATTGCTTACAATGGATATATTAAATACTAATTCTGTAATATTGCCGACATTGTCTTCCGAAACAAATTTAAGATTATGTGAACCTATCGGATAATTCAGAAAATCAAAAGTGAATACATTATTGACCGTTAATGTATCGGTATAATTAATTATAAATATATTCTCTTTTATGCCCGATATCGTATCATTAAACGAAACAATTAATAGTGTTTCATTGTTAAAAATATAGGTATTATTCTGATACAATGAATATCCGTTAAATTCATACATAATCAAAGGAGAATCCGTGTCTATAATCATCAGAGTCGTATCTTCCTTCGTATTCCCAAGATTATCCTTCAAGACAACCCTTAATCTATTCTCCCCATTCAATAATCCTGCTGTTGTAATAATCTCTTCATAAGGTAGTAGCCCATTATTATTATAAGCCCATAGTATGCTATCCACACCACTATAATCATCCCAGCTATCCAACATAAAACTTCCATTATCACTGAAATAAAGTATATTATTGCTTATATAATAATTAGAAATTAAAACCAATGAATCATCGGGAGGATTATTATCTTTGCAAACATTCAGTGTATCTGCAATACTGTTTTTAAGATTGTCATACGATTTTAATTCTAATGTATGGTTGCCATCGGGATAATAAAGAAAATTTAGATTTAAAGTATCATTTGTGCCTATCCAATTGCCATTATCGATTCTATATGAATTTCCTCCGATTCCTGATAGTGTATCACAGAATATTACCAAAATATCTGAATTATTATTTATAAACAATAGTGAATCGGTTATATAACTCGGACCTGATACGGTTTTAGATATACAGGGAGCACTATTATCTATTGTAAAAAACATTGAATTCTCAAATGGATGCCCGTTTAAACCCACTATACGCATTTTTATTGAATGGCTTCCCTCTGTTATGTCATATAAATCAACAGGTGTATTATATTTGATATATTCTTCTCCATCTATGGAGTACATAATATCGGCAACTCCAACACCGCTATCCGTAACGATAATCCCGATTTTTGATTGCCCAGTAACATATTGCC
>CBDVEF010000103.1:0-6367 GCA_965372935.1 uncultured bacterium
ATGATTTTATTTCTGCTATATGTTGTGTGCAGTGAGTAGGGCAGATGAACTTAATATCCTTAAAAAGGTCAAAATCTTTGAAACCATGCATTCCACCGATAATGGCATATATCTTACCATATTGTGATGCCGTATCAAGAATATGTGACATTTTCGGATGTGAGCACCCAACGATAAGAACCAACCCTTTAGCGGTATTAATAATCAAAGATTGTTCTATATTATCCAGTTCTCCCGTTGAATAAATATTATTATGTATTGCAACAGTTTCGTTTAAGGGAATTACTTTATTTCCACCGTGACATCCCTTAAATGTCGGAGGAATGTATATAGTAACATTATTATTAACATTTAAAAATTCGGATAAACCACCTGTGTGATCATAATGTGCATGAGAAATAAATATTTCCTCGATAAATAATGGATCGATATTAAGTTTTTTCATATTCGAAAGTAATATAGCACCATTTGTACCGGTATCGAATAGTATTTTTGGAGCATTGTCCGATTCTACCAAACATGAAAACCCCCAATCGGCTTTTAATGCTTTATTATATGTCGTATTATCATAGATAATTGTAATTTTCATATTTCCTCCAGATTAGAAAAAAAGGACGATAAATAACTTATAAATTATCCTTTATATATTTTACCGCATTGTTAAAGATAAGCATTCCAATATTATCTCCTGAAAAGTATTTTCTTTGCCAGGAAGGATACTGATAAATCTCAACATATCTTTCGGGATGGGGCATTAAACCAAGAATCTGTCCTGATATATCACAAATCCCTGCAATATTTGAATAAGAACCATTTGGATTTGACTTATCTGTTATATTGCCCTCTTTATCGCAATATTGAAAAACTATTTGTCTATTTTCGCTAAGAGATTCGATTATTCTATCATTCGCAACAAATTTCCCCTCTGCATGAGCAATCGGGAGTTCAATAATATCGGGGAAACTATTATCAATCAATTTAGATGCCGAATTATTATTAACCATTAAATTTACCCATTTGTTTATAAAAATCCCTGCATCATTAAAGGCAAGTGTAATTTCAACATTTTCGTTGCCATCAATGTTTGGTAATAGTCCGGATTTAACAAGAACCTGAAATCCATTACATATACCTATTATTAATTTACCATCATTTAGAAATCTATTAATATCATCTCTCTTGTAGTGTATCAATAAATCAGCAAATACTTTACCAGCAGAAATATCATCTCCGTAAGAAAACCCTCCCGGGATTACTATTATATGAGATTTATCAAAGTTTTCATTTCTTCCTATTATTTCACTGAGAATTTTTGTTTCAACCGATGCTCCTGCTTTTTTAAATGCATTTTCAGTTTCAAGATTACAATTTGTTCCTTCTGTGTATAATAAAGATACATTTATTTTCATTTTACCACCTTAATGCACTTTTCCAACTTTCAATAGCTTCCGTTAAATCTATTTCAAGCAATTTGCCTTTGTATTTGAATCTTATCAATCTATCAAAAGTTGCATAACCTAATTTGCAATATGAAATATCTCTCATCGCAACAATAAAATTATCCTCCATAGTGTTTTTCACCTCAATAAGTATTCTTGATGCTGATTCGGAAAATAAAATAGTTTCAAAACTAAGTTCTTCATCAACAGATATATTAGAAAGATCAAAATCCAATCCAAATCTTCCACCTATTGCCATTTCTGTAGCTGCAATAGAGATACCACCTTCACTTGGATCATGAGCTGAAACAATATAACCGTTTTGTATCATTTGTAATACTGTTCTATATATTTTTTGAGCCATTGGGATATTAACATTCGGAACAATACCTCCGGCTATACCAAGGACATCATAGAGAATAGATCCACCTAATTCATTACTGGTATTCCCTATTAAATAAATAGGATTCTTGGAGGATTTTATATCCGATGTAATTGTCAATTGAACATCATCTATAACCGAAAGTGCTGAGATTAAGATTGTGGGGGGGATATTTATTGTCTTATTTTTTAATTTGAACTCATTATACAAACTATCCTTACCTGAAATAAAGGGGGTATCAAATGATTTCGCTGCATCATAAAGTCCTCTCGAAGCCATAACAATATCGCCAAGTATTTCAGGCTTATCAGGATTCCCGAAACTATAATTATCAAGAATTGCCGTATAATCAGGATTTCCTCCTACACATACAAGGTTTCTAATTGCTTCATCAATAGCATAAATTGCCATTTTGTATGGATCTATTATCCCATATCGAATATTAATACCATTTGATATAACAATACCCTTCAGTGAATCATATTCCGGTTTTATAACAGCTGCATCGCTTGGGCCATCTTGATTCTTTCCAATTAGTGGTTTTCCAACTGTTCTTCCCTGTACCTCATGATCATACTGCCTTATAATCCATTCCTTACTTGCAATTGTCCAGTTATTGAGTACAGATATAAAGGTCGATTTCAAGTTATTTATCTTATAATCTATTTTTTTCTGCTCTCTATTCTTATATACAGCTTTCTTATTCGATTTGGGCAATCCGTTATGAAGAAATTTCATATCGAGTTCAAGGACTTTATTGCATTTATAAAATAGGATTAAATTCTTATCATTTGTAAATTTTCCTATTTCCGTATATTCTACATTGTATTTCTTAAACACATTCCTAATCTCACTGATATTTTCTGGTTTAACTGAAATTACCATTCGTTCCTGAGCTTCGGATATCCATATTTCAGTATAATTCAACCCCTTATATTTTAGTAATACATCTGAAAGTTCAACGGAGGCTCCGATATTTTCTCCCATCTCTCCTATGGCGGAGGATAATCCACCAGCTCCGCAGTCGGTTATTGCCGTATAGAGATTCTTATCTCTTGCTTCAAGTAAAGCATCAAGCATCTTCTTCTCTGTAATAGCATTACCAATTTGCACTGCATTCGAACTAATTGCTTCGGATTCATCACCCAACGATATAGATGAGAATGTTGCACCATGAATCCCATCTTTTCCTGTTCTCCCGCCAATAACAACTATTATTTCACCGGGGCTTGAATGTTTTGTTTCTGTTCCCACAGGCATTATTCCAATTGAACCGCAAAAGACCAAAGGGTTACCAAGATAATCATTATGAAAATGAATCGACCCATTAACAGTAGGGATCCCCATTCTGTTCCCATAATCCCTAACGCCTGCAACTACACCCATAGCAATTCTCTTAGGATGAAGAATACCCTGGGGTATTTCCGTATGAGGATAATCCGGATTTGCAAAGCAAAAGACATCGGTATTTGCTATCGGTTTTGCTCCTCTTCCTGTTCCCATTATGTCCCTAACTACTCCGCCAATTCCTGTTTCCGCTCCTCCGTATGGTTCGAGAGCTGAGGGATGATTATGTGTCTCCACCTTGAAACAGATATGGTTTTTATCGTCAAATTTAATTATTCCTGCGTTATCCTTAAAAACGGAAACTAAAAAATCCCTTTTACTTTCTTTGGTTGCCTTAAATACAGTGTTTTTTAATAGACCATCAATATTTTTACCTTCAAAATCAATATTTCCATTTAATGTTTTATGTTTACAATGTTCACTCCATGTTTGGGCAATTGTTTCAAGTTCAATATCCGTTGGTTTTCTTTTTAATTTTATATAATATTTTTGTATTTCTTTCATTTCATTTATATTTAATGATAAAACCATTTTATTACTTAAATCTGTAAGACTATCATCATCCATATTTACAATATCAATTTCAATAAGTTTAAAGTCAATTTCCTTCCCTTTCTTAAATGTCGGATAAGTATTAAGTCTATACTGAACAGTCCCATTAACAAGTAGTTTTTTTGCAATATAATCTATATCTTCTTTGATATAATTTTTACTGAATTCAATCCTGAATGTTCTAATAATATCACCTTTAAAGTTTATGCCAAGTCGGGCAATTGCATCATTTAGTGTTAAAATAACGGGATCCATTACACCGGTTTTATAGCCATATTCTACAATATATGAGGGGTAATTCACATTGTTAACAATAGTATACTCTTCTATTACAGGATCAATAATAATTTCTTTAACAATTCTATTGACAATTTCATTATTATCAAGTGAAAAGTAATAACATTTTTTAAATGTCACATCCGTATTATCTTTAATACCAATGAAAGGTAAAGTCGATTTAATTTTCTCTTCATCATGATTCTTTATACCATCTTTCGTTATTATTTCTATTTTAATCATACATACCTCTCATTAAGTGATTTTTGTATCCATCCGTTATTAAAACCAAGATTATTAACCGTATCGATTATCTGTTTATATTCCTGCTTATTTATTCTTCTGTTTAGCCTGTCAATTTCTTTTGCCTTATATGTAGGGAAATATTGGTCCATTACACTGATATAGACATCGTTCCCAATATTTTTCTTGATGAAGTTCAATGTCTCTATTGTACCTGATATATCATTTGGTAAAATTAACAGTCTAATAATTATTCCCTTTTGAGCAATCCCATATTCATTAGTAATCAAATTGCTTTTTTGATTAAACATTTCGATTACAGCATTTCTATTAATTTCAACATAATTATAGACTTTTGAATATTTGAGTGCATACTCATCATTAGAATATCTCATATCTACAAGATATATATCTACATAATCATCTATTAATTTGATTGTTTCCAGTGAGTCAAAACCACTTGAGTTATAAACAATAGGAATATCCAGATCCTTTTCTTTTGAAATCTTTATTGCCTCCAGTATTTGAGGAATATAATGATTGCATGTAACCAGATTTATATTATGAGCATTTTTATTTTTGAGATTTAACATAATATCTGAAAGTTCTTCTATTGTGTTCTCTTTGCCATATTTAAATTGACTTATTGGATAATTTTGACAATAAACACATTTCATATTGCATCCTGAAAAGAAAATCGTTCCTGAACCTTTTGAGCCGGATATGGGTGGTTCTTCTCCATGGTGTATATTGGAACTTGCTATCTTTACATTTTTACCAGAAGCATCACAAATTCCCTTTTCTCCATCTGTTCTATTGACTCCGCATTTCCATGGACATATCTTACAGTTCGAAAGCAAGTTCAGATAATTCATTTAAAGATTTTTACTGCCGGGTATTGTTAAAGGTACATTTCTTTTGCAGAGAGGACAATCCTCCTTATCGTATTTCTCAATATTTAGAGAAAAAACCGAATAAAGGGGGTAGGGGAGTCTTATAGATTCTGAACTTCTATTTATAAATACGGCAAGACCAACAATAATTCCTCCCTTTTTTTCTGCTGCCTTTGCTGTTTCAATAATAGAACCTCCTGTAGTTAATATATCATCTACTACAAGAATTCTCTCGCCTTTTGTAATGTTAAAATCTCTTCTGAAAACTCTTTTACCATCAACCTTCTCAGCATAAATTGCTCTCTTTTTAATATAATTTGCTACATCATAGGCTATAATTATTCCACCTGTTGTTGGGCCTGCTACGGTATCTATGTTTTCATTGCTGAAATGATTGGCAATATCTTTGCAAAATAGTGTAGATATCTCAGGTTTTTCAAGTAATCTGAATTTTTCGACATAATATTCACTATGAAGTCCGGAAGTAAGTTCAAAATGTCCCTTTTTTATTGCCCTTAAATCATCTAATAAATTTCTATAATCGATCACTATTCTTTGCCCTTATTCATCTGTTCCAAAATTTCTGTTGCAGCTTTTGCTTTATCCTTTGCATCTAATATAGGTCTACCGACAACAAGGTAATCACTTCCATTCCTAATGGCTTCTTCAGGTGTAGATACCCTGACCTGGTCAAAAATATTATCTCCGATAGGTCTAATCCCGGGGGTAATGACTATAAATTCTTTTCCAAGTTCTTTTTTTATCTCTTTTACTTCATTTACAGATGCAACTACACCGTCAAGCCCTGCACTTTTTGCTGAATTTGCAAGGATTAGTACCATCTCCTTTATTGTTTTGTCATATACTCCGAGGATATCCATAAGAAAGGCATCACTTAGACTTGTAAGCATTGTGACGCCAATTACATTTGTCATCTTTTTATCCCCTTCCCAGGCAGCTTTCATTGCAGTTTCCATCATTTCAAAACCACCAAGTGTATGTATGGTAAGCATATCGACACCTAAACCTATTGCTGAAATAATGCCATTTGCAACGGTATTTGGTATGTCATGGAATTTCAAGTCGAGAAACACTTTATTCCCTCTATTTTTTATATCATAAACAATGTCTGGTCCAAGGAGTGTGAAAAGTTGCATCCCTACTTTATAATATGTAGCAACGCCATCAAGTTCAGAAAGTATACTATCTATTTCTTCTTTACTTCCCCTGTCCAG
>CBDVEF010000104.1:0-6348 GCA_965372935.1 uncultured bacterium
TATTCAAAAGCTATTATATTCAAATATTACTATATCGAAGACAGATTAATCATTAGAATGACAGTTCTGGATTTTAATCAACAAAAATTCGTAATGAATGAAAACTTTACGATATCAAATGCTATGGAACTAACATATGCAGCAAAATGTGCTTCAATGATTTTAGGAGAGAATAAAAGCAAAGATCAATTAGTGAAAGTAGGTTTATTAACATCAAATGAGATCCCGGATAAATTAAAATCGAGAAGAAATGGATTGACATCTGTAGCAGCTTCATGTGGTTATATGTGGAATGCTTTTACTACAGATCATCTTTATGCTGGAAATTATAAGAAAGTACTTCTTCTCAATCTGTCCTTTATAACAGAGACATCTGAAAATTCAAGAATAAGCATAAATTTCGACTTACCAGTAGCTGCTGCACTTTCAGCAAGCATAGGTTACAGCTATATATTTCAACCTATTACAAATACACCATATCTGGGTCTTGATTTCGGAGCAGAATATGATTATGCAAGAAAAAGTTTATATCCGGACAATTCAATTGGGGGGATACTTTTCAGGCCAAAAGCTGGCTTTATAATTATGAACACATATTACACAAGTGTCTATATTGAATCCGGATTAAGGGTTGTTACAACAGATTTTTGGGATAGTGGTTTTGAATTAAGAGCAGGAATAATATTTAGAAATTCAGGTAAATAATATCAGACAGGAGGTAACAATGAGAAAATATGCGAATATAATTATAATTATAATGATTTTCATTTCTCCTTTCTATGTGCAAGCCAAAGGGACTTTTCACCTTAATGCTTCTCAAAATTTCTCTAAAAGCTCTCCTGAAACAGCAGCGATTAAAGACGCTAATAAAGATGTTGATGGTTGTCTTTGGTTAGGGGCTGGATGCTTTGCAAATATTTATGGAATCGCTGCTGCTTATGTTATTGTGCCAAGCCCAAAAGTATCTCAGTTAATTGGTAAATCTTCTGATTATATATTGATATACAGCGAGACTTATAGAAAAACGGCAAAAAATATTCAAGTTACCCGATCAACTCAAGGATGTTTAATTTTTGCATCATTATATTTACTAATGATTTATTATCCTGCAATAACAGGTGGTTATTAAATATGATCAATATATTAAAGGCAACATATTTTATAACTATAATGAGAAAATCAGGAACAGTTGATTTAAGAATTATTGAAGACAGAGATTATGCAAGCATTTATATCTTATATTCTTACCTGTTATTTTTTATAAATAGCTTTTTAGAGTCAATAAAATATCTGAAATTCAATTTAAATCATATATTATTAAAAAAATTAGTATTGAAGAATTAGAGGATAATGGTTATCACCCATTATCCTCTAAAAACTCTATTTAGATTACTTTATTAATTCAAATTTCACTGTTCTTGTTTCATTGTTAGTTTTTAAATGTACGAAATAAACACCGTTTGACAATTTGTTTAACCCGTTAATGCTGTATAAATGTGAACCGGATTGAGATCTTCCCTTGAAAACAGTAGACACTTTCTTTCCTGCTATATTATAAATCGATATGTTTACATCCGATAATCTATCTATATGATATTTAACTTCAAGTTTATCTTTTATTAGATTGGACTTCAAGTTTAGAGTTATTCCTTCCTTCTTTAAATCCCGTTTCTTTGATATACCGGATGTTATATCAAAGAAATTAAAGATTGCATTAAGTAAAAAATCCTTTGTACTTGGAACGGTTCCATCGACAAGACCTGCAAGTTCGAACGAAAAGGCAACGGATTTATACGGACCTGTACTGTTCGCGATACCTCTCCCTTTTGAACCTTCATTAAATATCATATAGCCCGTACCTGTAAATGATATTTCATCCATGTAATTGTTTTCCCCGCTATATACAAAACTCATTCCTTCCGTCAATGTTCCGTTTACCCCATTTATATTACCTGAAATATTTCCCCCGTCATCTATGGGATTCACACCGAACATACCGTCATATATTGTATGATTAGCATCATAATACCAGCAATCCCCACCTTCCATATAAACATTACCACCTGCATTCAGAAAATCTACGATTGCATTTGCCTGAGATGAATTGAGCGGGATATTGTTGCTATAAACTCCAAGACATATGAAAATGTTTACATACTGGCTTAAATCCGCAGGGAATGAAGTCATATATTGATTGATATATCCCAACGAATCACAGTAACTTTTTATAAATGGACCTGATAATGGAGTAGGATCGAGATCAATAATACCAACAATTGTTTTATCAACAATATGAAATGTGATATAACCCGTATCCGGGGAATAGGATACTTTGGAAGAATTATCGACCGCTTTAATCTTGTACTGAATCGAATCTCCGATATTTACGGAAACACTAAAATCAGTTTCATACAGATCGCCTGAAATATTGTTCATCGTATCGATATAAGAAACACTATTATACAGATACTCGACTGTTGCAGCACTGATACTACCGTCATCCGTAATTGTAGCGGAAACAGTCGCAGGCCATTCGAAGACTGGATAATCACATATTGCCTGATGAGATATTACAGGTGATTCATCACCAACAGAAAATGTATAATAACCAGTCGGAGCTACATACGGGTCAGATTCATGCCTGCCTGAATTATCTACGGCATAAACATAATATTCGACAATGGAACCATCTGTTTGTGAAGGTATATTCCCTGAATAGTAATTAATACTATCATTTGTTAAAAGGACAGTATTAAATATGGTTTCGCCATATAATTTCCAGTATATAAACAGAGAATCATTTTTAAGTGCAGAACCCGAATATGGCTTTATATACACATCAATATGATAATATGGGTTTGAAGCCAATTGATTTTGAAGCGGTGAATGATCTATATAGAGCATACCTTCATCGAATATTGCCATTGTCCTGCAATGTATTGCATCTGTGCTCAAAAAGCTACCATCACTAAACCCGAGAATTTCATATCCCGGCATTGCTCTCTCATAAACTGCTATGGCAGAATCATCTTCTAATGCATATCCTGTAATGGGGACATATATCCTTTTGTTCAATATCAAAGAATTGCAATAAGCCGCATCATGGTCATCGGGAGCATTTATTCGGTAGACCTTATATGGTCTGCCGTAACAATTATTCGTTCCTTCGATTTGAACTGCAATGGCATCGAGATTTGCATCATCGACCCCATTTTTTATTACTATTATAGCTTCATCACTAACGATTTTTGCATAACAATCGATATGATTGATATATGAACCAAGTGGATCAGGATATGTATGGTATATATCTATACCCCAATAATTGTTCATAAGAGCATTAACAGAATCATGTGAGATCGTATTATTAAATGTATAATTATAAAAATCATCGGATGAGAAACCGATTCCATGACCATCCGTCATAAAATTACCACCTGTATGCCTTAACCTGGTTTTCCATAATTCTATACCGAGAGCAGGGGCAAGTGCCCAACTCGATTGATCGTCAACAATCCTTTCGGGATTAGAATCTGCTCTGTTATAAACATGATCGGAAATGCCATAATTGTCATTACCATCGAAGACTCCCCAGGGACCATAATCCCTTGTCCAGTGTGTATTTGTTTCTGTAATTACAAATGTAACATTTGTAATGCTATGCGATGTAAATGCACTCTGAGCACTTGATTGCTGTGAACTTGAAACAAGACATATTATCGGCGTTTCATTTGCAATCGATTGTAATAGATTCCACGGTAGACCGAGAGGATATCTTACTAACACGGATGTTGCAGGTTCCCATTCAGCACACATTCTTACAGGTGCCTGAGGTGGATCTGTCGGTGTAATAGAATACCTTGGGATTCCCGTAGGGTATATAATCTTATATCCAGGATCATGCTTCGGATGATTAATTGACATACCATCTTTGCCCGTTTTATCGGCAAATAAATTATTATTTAATAATAAAATTATAATAAATAGAAATAACGAAATTTTAATCCGGTTCATATACAACCTCCTGAATATTAAATAATACTATAATATTATTAGAATATATGTCAAGCGTTTTCTGGGGTAATTTAGCAGATGGGTATAGACATATGTTACAATTAAGAAATAAGAAGTAAGAAGTAGGAAGTTTAAAGATGAAAATCGAAAAACGGGAACGACAAATGCTATAGAGAGCATAAATCGCAAATCCTTAACTGTAAACCGTAAATTGCAATTTCTCTCCCCCATTCGTGCAATTCTTTGCTATTTCTTTCTCCTCTCGGCTGATGTCTGACGTCTGTCGTCTGATGTCTGTTACTATTTATTTGTGAATTTGTTGTGGATCTCCCTTCCTTGGTTGATCTTCTATATTTATAATATTAATATTCACATCAACATTATAAAATAAACAATTAGATATCTTGACAAATGTTAATTTATGTATTAATATTATTGATATAATAGGAGGTGATTATGGAAAATAAATTACCAAGAAAATGTCCCGTTTGTAACGAACCTCTGATAATTTCCGAACTTTCATGCCCTAATTGTGAAGTGAAAATTCAGGGTAAATTCGACATTCCTAATTTACTGATTTTATCTGATGAACGAATGAAATTCTTAATGGTTTTTCTTGCCTCAAGGGGAAACATTAAAGAGGTGGGAAAAAGATTAAATATTTCATATCCGACTGTAAAAAGCAGATTGGAAAATCTGATAAATGAATTAGGACTTGAGGCTACTCCGTTAAAGAAAGATTTAGATGAAATGTTGGATGATTTGGAAGAGGGGAATATCTCGGTTGATGAAATAATTAAAAATTTACAAAGGAGTTAATTGTGAGAAAAATATATTGGGCGATTATATTCATTTTAGTTGGAATATTTATATTATTATCGAACTATAATTTTATAGCATTTAATTTTTCAAGAGATTGGCCTTTAATTCTTATTGCCATTGGTATCGCAGAAATTATTGATATTATTTCAGGTAGGAAAAGAAAAATAAAAACTTCAAAACCAAGTGTAAAAAGAATTCTTGATGATCTTGAAAAAGGGAATATTAACATTGATGAAGCGGAAGAAAAATTAAAGAAGTAGGAACTTAATTAATGAAAAACGAGATAAAACGAATATTAGACCTTGTAGAGCAAGGAAAAATAACAACAACTAATGGAACGAGATTAATTAAAGCAATAAACGAACGAGTTAATGACGAGCACAACATATATTCCGGGGAAAAACCACATTGGTTAAGGGTATTTGTACAATCAAAGAGTGGTAAAAAACAGGAAAATGTTAATATAAAGATTCCACTGTTTATAATGAAAGCTGCACTAAAGATAGGTGGAAAGTTTACATTTGCAATACCTGAACATGCCAGGCATAAAATGGATGAGCATGGCATAAATTTATCCGAGATTATGGAAAGTAATGAACTTATAAAATTGGTAGACAATATAAGCAGTCATGGGAAATATACTCTTTTTGATATTGATGATGAAGATGAAACTGTTAAAATCACATTAGAGTAGCCATAGAAGTCAAAATTCTCAATTGCTATTATTATTTTCATTGAGCAATATATTTGTTAACATTAATTAAGAGAGCTATCGCCTTATCTAATTTTACTAATTGATTTTTTGCTTATAATTTTATATAATTATTTATTGGAAGTTATTATGGAAAGGGATATATTTTATAGTCAGTGTTGGGAGGATCCTCAAATATTATTCAGAGCATTAGAAATAAGGAGAAATGATACTATTGTTTCAATTTCATCCGGGGGAGATAATTCACTATCGTTTCTTCAATTTCCAATAAGGAAAATTTACTGTATCGATAATAATAGATTCCAGAATTATGTTCTTGAATTAAAGATTGCATCGATTAAGAACCTGGATTTATCAAGTACTCTAAAATTTTTAGGCATTAAATATTCTCAAGATAGACTAAATATTTTCAATGCTGTTTCAAAAGATTTATCAAATGAAGCAATGGAATATTTTATGAGAAGATATAATCTAATTGAAAAAATATCAAGGCATTCTTCAAACAAGAGGCAAATAAATATATTAGCAAATAGAAAATAGGAAATTATCAAAACGGTTATAAACCATTCCATTATTTATTTTTTCTCTTCTTTATTTATAATTCATAATTAGTGATTAATTCCCTTAATCTCATCATTGTCATTGCGAGGAATGAAACGATGAAGCAATTTGCATTTACTCTTGTGGGATTGCTTCACTTCGTTCGCAATGACATGATTTTTTCTCTTTATCCCCCTCCCTTCTGTTCCCTCCCACAATGGGGCGGGAAAGTTAAAAAGATTCTCCCATTCGTGTAATTC
>CBDVEF010000105.1:0-6343 GCA_965372935.1 uncultured bacterium
TTACATTTTTAATGGGAAGGTTTTAAAAGAAAGCCTTTCCCACTTGAGCAACAATAATAATCAAAGAGAATACTACCTTACAGATACCGTTTCTATACTAAACAATATATTAAATAAAAGAGTAAAATCTTTTAAGATAGATAATCCATTTGAAATGACAGGTATAAATGATAGAAACAGACTTTCTTTCGTTGAGACAACTATATTAAACAATTTAAAAAAGGGATTAATGACATCAGGTGTTACATTGCATCTTCCAGACACAATATATATTGAAAAGGATGTGATAATTGAAAAAGATGTTGAGATATATCCTAATGTCACTATTCAGGGAAAATCCGTTATTCATAAAGGAACAATTATAAATGCAGGTTCTTTTATAAAAGATGCGAACATTGAAAAAAACAGTTATATTAAGGCAAATACAAGAATTGATGGTTAAAAAAAGGAAAAAGAAGAAAACCAATCATTTAAAACCTATTACTGTTTTTCTAATATCTCTTGTCATATTAATATTTTTTTCCATATTTTTAAGGATTACACATCTACCAACCAGAAAACAGGAAACTGAAATATTTAAAAAATCCTTTACTATAGATATTCAAAATGCATGCGGTGAGGATGGCACTGCGTCTTTATTCTCTCGTTGCTTGAAAAATGCAGGATTTGATGTTATAAATATAGGCAATTTTAATCGAATTGAAGAAAGATCGTATATTATATCAAAGGAAGGATTACCTAAAAGGAAAATCAATTTTATATCATCTATTACAGGAATCGATTCTATTACGGTTGATACCTTAAACTATTTCTTATTTGATTTAACAATTATTCTGGGAAGAGATTACATTAAAAAATCTCATCTGTTTATAAGGAGGTATAGTGGAAATTAGTAAAATAGACCAAAGGGAGAGCATTAAGCATATCGTAAAGTTTGCAATTGAGAAAAAACCCCTGGCAATAAAGGTGTTAAATGTAGGGAAACAAACTTTGCTAACAGATTATTTTATAATAATAATGGGGAGTACTGACATTCATCTAAGAGCAATTGCAAATAATATAAAAGAAAAGACAAAAAAATGTGGTTCAAATGTATGGCATATGGAAGGATATGAAAATGGAAAATGGATACTTCTCGATTATGTAGATATTGTTGTTCATATATTTGATGAGAAGACTTATTATTATTATGACATAGAATCGCTTTGGGATGATGTTCCCAAAGAAACAATAGATATTGAGGATTAGATATGATAAAGACCTTTATTTCTGAATCAATTAAGGAAGCTGTGAAATCGCTTTATAATATTGATCCAGAAATCGAACCAACTGTTATCGAATCATCCGAAGTAAAATTTGGAGATTACTCTACACAGATATCTTTTCAACTATCTAAATTATTACGGAAAAATCCAAAATTAATCGCTGAAAATTTGAAAGATATTCTTAAAGTTAATAATTATTTTGATAAAGTAGATGTACTTGGTGGATATATCAATTTCTTTGTCAATATCGATTTTTTCCATCAAGCAATTAAAAAGGTTATTGAAACAGGAGAAAATTACAGCAAAAAAAGATATATTAGTAATGAAAAAATACTAATTGAATTTGTAAGTTCAAATCCAACAGGTCCTATGGTAATAGTAAATGCAAGGGCTGCTGCTATAGGTGATTCTTTAATCAGAATAATGAACTGGAGAGGATTTAGAGCATTTAGCGAGTTTTATGTCAATGACGGCGGGAATCAGGTGAAACTACTCGGACTTTCATGTAATGCAATATATAAACAACTAAATGGGGAAAATGCAGAGATTCCTGAAAACGGATATCACGGGAAATATCTCGTAGATTTTGTTAAATCAGTAAGTGCAAATAATCCGAATTTAAGAAATATGAACGACGAAGAAATAGATAATTTTTTAGGGAATAAGGCAGTTAAGTATTTTCACAATTTGCAAATAGAGAGTTTAAAGAATTTCAGAGTAAATTTTGATTTTATAATACATGAAATAAGTATAAGAAAGGAACATTTACCTGAATTTATTATAGAACGATTAAGAGAAATAAATCTTTTATATACCAAAGAAAATGCAATATTTTTTAAATCAACTGATTTCGGTGATGATAAAGACCGTCCAATTATAAAAAGCAACGGAGAATATGCATATCTTCTCCCTGATGCTGCATATCATGAAGATAAGATGAGGAGAGGATTCGATTATTTAATAGACATTTTTGGACCTGATCACCATGGTTATAAAAAGAGACTTAAATCCATATTCCAGGCTATGGGCTACAATCCTGATCACCTTGAAATAATTTTACATCAGTTGGTAAATCTTACTAATGAAGGGAATAAAATCAGAATGTCCAAGAGGAAAGGGTATATTGTTTCACTCGATGATCTTATAGAAGATATCGGAAAGGATGCAGCCAGATTTTTCTTTGTATTAAGGAAAGTAAATTCACAACTTGATTTTGACCTTGAATTGGCAAAACAGAAAACAGAAGAAAATCCTGTTTATTATGTTCAATATGCACATGCAAGGATATCCAGTATTATTAGATTTGCCGAAGAAAAAGGGATAGATCTTGCCGAAAAACCTAATATTTCAACTCTCAGAAATGAGAAGGAATTGATTTTGATAAGGGAAATTATACAGTTCCCTGAAATTTTGGATAATGTGATTTCACACAAGGAACCATCGATCTTGCCACGTTATCTTATTGAACTATCTTCAAAATTCCACAACTTTTATAATGACATTAGGGTTGTTACAGATAACAATGAGCTTACAAGAGCAAGAATTGCTCTTGTAAAAACCGTTAAAGACACATTAAAAATCGGATTAAACTTAATCGGTGTCGATGCACCTGAAAAAATGTAAATTCAATCCATTGAATTATTTTGCTTTAAATTTATGAATCGATTCATCGATACTGTCATGAATACTCTCCATAAATATTTCCCCCAATGTTGGATGCGGATGAATAATTTTTACGAATTCATCAGCATTTATTCCTTTCTTGATAAGAATAGAAGCTTCACTTATCATTATATCAGCTGATTCGCCATAAATTTGAGCTCCTATAATATTATTGTTATTTTTATCTATTACAACCTTACACAATCCATTTGTCTCCCCAATTGACAGGGCTTTTCCATTGGCACTATAGTTAAATTCCCCTATCTTCACATCTATTCCATTATTGATGGCATCTTCTTCCGTATAACCACATACTGCAAGTGGTGGAATAGTGAAAATACATGCGGGAATGTTCTTAAATTCTTCTCGGCTGGCAGATTTACCTACAATATTATCAGCTGCAACAATACCTTCGAATTCAGCCTTATGAGCAAGAAGCGGTCCACCAGTTATATCTCCTACAGCGTAAATCCCTCGTATATTCGTTTGCATCCTATTATTTACTTTAACAAAATTATTATCAATGCTTACACCAGCATTTACTAAAATATCCACATTTGTCTTCCTTCCTATTGCAACAAGAATAACTTCAGCTCTATAGATATTTCCTTTATTTGTTTCAACGACACCCTCATTATTGCTAATCTTTACACCTTCAACCTTCTCGCCTGTATGCAAGGAGATACCTGATTTTTTCAAACCTAAAGCCATAATTCTTTTAACTTTTTTATCATTTAATTCAGGAATTATATCAGGAAACATCTCTATCACTTCTGTTTTTACACCAAGTGCATTAAAAATAGTCGCGAATTCAAGACCTATGGCTCCGGAACCAATTATTATAATTGATCTGGGTATTTTTTCAATATTAAGAGCATCATCACTATTTATTACAATGTTATGGTCAATGTTAAATGCAGGTATATTTAGTGGTTCGGAACCTGTAGCAACAATAATATTTTTCGTATTAAGATTTTCTTCCGTTTTATTTTCTTTTACTACATTGACATTATTACTATCCTTTATATACGCAAATCCCTTTATAACATTTACACTATTCTTCTTCAGGAGAAATTCGATTCCTCCTGTTAGTTTCTTAACAATCTGCCCTTTTCTATCTAAGATAAATGACCAATCATAATTTATTGAATCTATATTAATGCCAAAACGCTTACTGTTTTTTGCTTTGTGTAATATTTCTACACTTCCAATTAATGCCTTTGTCGGAATACATCCTCTATTTAGGCATGTTCCACCGATTTCCCTTGCTTCAACTATAATCGTTTTTAAATCATTTTGAGCACACCTGATGGCGGCAACATAACCACCTGTTCCACTTCCAATAACAACTACATCATACATTTTTACCTCCTCGGATGAATATATTACTATATATTACGATTAAGAATTATATATATAAGTCAGATTTATGTCAAATAAAAAAGCCCTCATAAGAGGGCTTTTTTATATATTTAGTGTATATTATTAATCTAAGATTATTTCAATTCTCTCAAGACTTCGAATTCCACACGTCTGTTCTTTGCATAATCATTCTTTGTCTTCTCAGGATAGATGAGAGGTCTGGATTCTCCATAACCGCTGGAGAACATTCTGTTCTTAGAAATATTGAAGTTTTTAATAATATACATCTTTACCGCATATGCTCTTCTTCTCGAAAGTCTCAGGTTATAACTTCTTGTTCCTCTTGTATCCGTATGTCCACCAATCCTTACAACAATCGAAGGATTTTGAATCATAATGGTTCCGAGTGAATCAAGAACAGGATACGATTCGGGTTTTACTGTAGCTTTATTAAGATCGAAATTAATATTCCTGAATGTTAATTTCATTTTCTTCTTCAAGAGTAAAATATCCTTCTTGGTGGTTTCAGCAGGTTTTATTTCAAATGGTACTTCCTGCTTAATATAATCTTTAACAAGGGGATTGACCTTCATAGTGTACTTACCGGAAGGTAAAAGCTCTCTGTATATACCGTTCGTATCTGTTTCAATTGTTTTATATTCCTTTAACAGTGAGTCAAGAACGGTAATCTTACATTTAATCCCTTCTTTTGTCTTCGCATTTTGTGCCTTCCCAACAATATATCCTTTGTTCAATTTCAACTCACAAACCTGTGTAAAGGATTTTGCTTTCTTGATATTAACACTGGCTGTATAAGGAATATAATCTTTAATTCTTATACTTATCTTATATTTGTCTTCAAGCAAATTAAACTTTGTAACACCGGTACTATCTGTGATTCCCTTTACAGATTTTGCAGATATTATGTGAACAGGAACATTCTTCATAGCTTTACCGGAAAGTTTATCAACTACTTTACAGATTAAAAGACCTGTGGAGGGTTGCATTAGAATATTTTTATGCACTCTGTCTTTTGGTCCAACGGCAAATTCAATAGTTTTTGTCTCGTAATCCTTTTCTTTTATTTGAATTTTAACATCCGTAGCATCCAGATGGAATTTAAATTTACCTTCGTTATTAGTTGATTTTGTAAATGTTTTGCCTCTTTGATATGTTACAATATAATCGACAATCATTGGCTTTCCTGTTATAGAATCTTTAACTGTACCATCGATGACAGCCCAAATTGGTGTTCTTAATCCTAAATTCAATTCGGCACTCAAACCTTTTAAGCCATAAAATATACCTCTATGATTGGATGCCCCAAGACCAAGATATGCATAAGGGAATTCAAAACCAAGGCCTACTTCATATTCAAGTAGTTCTTTTCCTCCTACACCTATACCTGCTCTTACAGGTATAACATTCGCAAATGCATATTCTCCTTCGATATAGAATTTTGGAATAACCGTTGAAAGGGCTGTATTGCTAAATCCCTGTTCATAATTGAAAGCTAATTTCCATGGGTCATATATACCTCTCCACACTGCTCCGATATTCAATATCGGAGGGAGATGTGTTGTGAAAGGATCATAGCTGGTTGAAAATGAAGTATCTATAAATCTATTGAATATTGAATCTCCATTTATCGAATCTCCCGAAAGATACATATCAATAATCTTGTAAAGATTCAAACTATCAAGATTAAAGATTGCCTCACCTGAAATAATCCCTCCGTTTGCAGGATCGAATTCATATGTTGAATCCGAAAAATCCATTGAACCGGCATTCCAGTTCATAAATGAATATGCATTTTTCAATGAAATACCTGCTGTGAATGTTTCAGTAATATCGTATGCAAAACCAAGATTCATTCCAAACCCGGGATTTCCTTTAGGATTTACACAAAATCTATATGCTATAGTATCTGACGCTTCAAAATAACTGCTGTCTGAATTAAAATATGATGAATTTTTTGTCGTTTCAAAATATGCTAAACCGTAAAGATAACTGAATGAAGCCCCGACATAAAGATTATGTTCATTGTTCAATTC
>CBDVEF010000106.1:0-6318 GCA_965372935.1 uncultured bacterium
TTCCCATTTTTCCCATGATTGCTACAATAACTTAATTTCATTTTCACTTAGACTCTTTTTGTTCATTTCCTTATTAGAGATTGAAATATAGAGTTTTAGTAATTTTTTCGCTTCATTAAGTTTATATCCCCATTTTTTATACACATTTTTATCATTGGATAATAAAACATCAATATCGGATATAAAATAGTACATCTCTTTATATGCTTGCCCATAAGGAGACAGGTAAGCTATATATGTAATATCTTGTGAAGGGGGAATTGAGGTTACTTTTGCTGTATAACTTTGTTTGGCATATAGAATTGTATCGTGTCGTAACATAGTCCAGAATGATAAAGCTGATGATAAGATTTTTTTTGCCCATAATTTGGTTTTCATATATATCGGGTCATTTTTATAAGTTTTTCTAGTAAGTATTATTTTCATAATACGTAAAAACCTAAAGTAACCATTTGCGGGTCTTATAGATTTAAACTCGTAACTTAATTTGTTAAAATTTTTCTCATAATCTTCATAATTGCTATTATAAGAGGAGTCTAAAATCTTTTTTGCTGTTTTGTTCCCGAGTACTGCTGCTACATCAAGACCCATTGGTAAGGATCGTATTTTGCCAGAACCTATCGTAAATGGGGAAGTTCCTTTCGGACCAAGATACATCCCAACATTATTATAAACAAGTTTTTGGAAAATATATGAATCGGGGATGTATTTCTGCCCCAGGAGTTTGAAGCATAATAACTTTTTATTATCCTTTTCTATATCAGATTTTAATGTTGAAGCTATTTTTGGTTCAGGAGCATTTTTTATTACTTCATCAATGAAGCTCAAAATCAATATATCATCATTTATATCTTTGGGGACATTGAGTGTATTGTAATAATTTAATGTTAAATCATCGGATATACCAACATAAAACTCAGTTATATTGTTGATATAATTCCAAATAGCTTTTAATCTCTTATCGCCTTCAATTGTAGAATAGATAATAATACTGCTTTTGACCATATTAATTGCTAATTCTTCCGAATTACTTTTTTCTGTTAATATTTTATCGGGGGAAAAATAGAAACCAATTCTCCCATACCACATAAATGCTTTAAAGTACCGTTTTAACTTCTCATTTACCGTATAATGACCACGAGGATAATATTGGCTATAATCTTCATTATAGGAGAATACAGGGGATATACTAAAACCTTTATGTGCTTCAATTAACTCATACTCTGATTCGATAAATTCATTTAAATCGGGGGGAGGTAAAAAATTTGTATCAAGATATAAAAGGGGAACAGCAAAATATAATGAGATTAAACGGTATATTTTCTTAATCTTGGGATCATTAGCTTCCTTATAATTAGTATAATTTAGCTTATACATTGTTTCCGTAAGTATTTTAAGACTATCATAGAGAGAATTCATTTCCAATTCTCTCAGTGTGTAATCAAAAATCAGATGCATTGAGTAAAGTGGTAAATCCACGGTAATCAACATAGGTTCATTATTCTTGTCCAATTGTTTATAGAGATTAAATGGATTCTTATATCCCGTCTTTTCAAGATAAAATCCATTTGATTCAAGGAAATCCAACTTTTCACTGGATATGTTATCATTTTTAATCGCAATTTTTAATGATTTAGAGTTAGATGAACAGGAATTAAAAATGACAATCAAAAATAAAATTAAAAATATTAGCTTTTTCATAATTACCTCATATTATTTTTTCATATTTTTTATTAAATTTAATTTTTGTTTTCCCAACGATTTAATCTCCTTTAAAACCTCCTCCTTAGTAAATATATTCTTTTTTACAAGAAGGTCTATTAAGGATTCTATACTAAGGGCATTTGCATATGCCATTTCTTCAGGTGTGGGTTTTCTATTCATATTATTATCCTCCATTTACAATGTTATTACATTCATTATTACTTAGTATATCAATAATATTTTGAGCGGCAATCAAAGCCATTTTATTTCTTGTTTCATATGATGCACTCCCAATGTGGGGAGTAAGGATGATATTATTAAATAACATAAGCTCTTTTGCGATTTGTGGTTCAAATTCGAAAACATCAAGTGCACAGCTTGCAATTTTCCTGTTTTTCAAAGCATTGATAAGGGCATTTTCATTAATAACAGCTCCTCTGGAAGTATTTATCAGTATTGAATTTGGTTTCATAAGATTAAATTCATTTTCCCCAATAAGATGGTATGTATCATTTGTAAGAGGTGTGTTTAATGAGATAAAATCAGATTTTCGCAAGATATCATCTATTGAAGAATAAACTGCTCCTGTGATATTTTCAAAATCAGGATCTCTATTTCTCTTATAATATATTATTTTCATACTAAAACCAAGAGCTCTTTTGCCAATAGCCTGCCCTATTTTACCAGCGCCAATAATTCCGATAGTTTTCCCATATATATCATATCCAAGGAATAAATCTGGTTCCCAACCATGATAGAATCCTTTTCTCAGAAATTGTTGACTTATGCATATATTTCTTGCAGCAGCCATCATTATCCCAAATGCTAAATCAGCTGTTGTATCTGTTAAAACCTCTGGTGTATTGCAAATCCTGATTTTTAATTTTTTTGCAGTATCAATATCTATATTATCATACCCTGTTGCATAATTTGATATGACTTTGAGTTTCTTACATTGTTCTAATATATCTCTATCGAATTTATCTCTTAAAAGAGAAAGAATTGCATCAGCATCTTTATAATATTCAATTTTATCAGATTCAGTAGTATCATTTGATAGAACGACAATATCTTTAAATTTCGATTTAAGTAATTCTATACCGATTGAGGGTAATTTATCGTTAGTAATGATAATCATATATTTACCTTTCGTATACTGAAAAGAGAATAAGTCCTGTAAGAACACCAATTAAATCAAATGTAAGGTCTTTATAGCTAAAACCAGTTGAGGAATGAGTTCTGTCAATAAGTTCTTTGACAATTCCAAGGGATAATACCGAACATCCGGAGAGAGTCCTAGAAAGGTTTTTATTGTTATTGTCAATTTTGAGTATATAATGTATTGATAGATATGATAAACCTGTTAGTGACGCTGAGTAGTAAAAATGATGAAGTTTATCATAACTTAACCATTTATCATCTATATTGTACCTGTTCAATTTTATAGTAGATGAGTCCTCAGAAAATGTGTTATCCGTTTTATCATCGCAAAAAATGATAGAAGTAAATATCAAAGAAATAATCAATGATATAAATAAAAATTTCATAATCCAATCTCCTTAGAGATTGCTTTCATACTATTTAAACAGATTTCTATAAAATCTTTTAAACTAATACCCATAGTTTCACATTCTTTGATACTTGCTCTATCTGCCCCAGCAGCAAAGCGTTTTTCCTTAAACCTGTTCAAAATAAATTTTATATCGACATTCTCTATCTTTCTTGTGGGATGCATTAATGTTGAAGCGACAATAAGTCCTGTTAATGGATCACAGCTGAATAATGCTTTATCCATTAGATTCTCTCTTTTAATATGACCGGGATGTGCCTCCACTGCGTGAAGAATATCATCATCAACAATCCCTTTAAATTTATCAACCGTTAATTTGCCATGCTTTTCCATATTATCCTTCGTTTCAAGATAATCATAATCATGAATCAGACCTGCAATTTCCCATTTTTCTCTATTTTCATTGAAATATTTGGCAAGTCCACTCATACAAGCTTCAACTGCCAACATATGTTTAAATAGATTGTTATTGTCTTTATATTTCTTTTTTAAAATATCATATATTTTATTTCTCATCGACTAATCCTTTGCTCTTTAGAAGGTTATATGCATTAATAAGTTCAATTGAGTCCGGGAAATTTCTCTTGAGAATTAAGTAATGTTCTTTTGCTTGTGAGTATTTCTCTATTTCAAAATCCAATTTTATGATTCTTAACATAGCCAGTTTTTTTAATTTTACATTATCCTTCTTGCAGATTTCAATACACATATCTATTGCATCTACATATTTTGACTTTTTCAGGAAATAGTTTGAAAATATAAAAAGTGTTTTTGGTGTTGCATAATCAAAAATATTATCATCAGTCATCATTACATAGAGATTCATTAAATCCTGATGCAATAGATCGGCTCTTTCAGCGATATATTCGCAATAATGTGAAGCTTCTAATATATTGCCTGTTTTAACCATTGATGTAATAAGTAAATTCAATGCATCAATATCGTTTCTATTATCTTGTAAATGTATCTTCAAGAAATTTGTAGCATCATCATAATTAGAATTATCTATACTATTTATGGCATTTTGCATATTGTTCGAAATTTTTATCTTTTCTCTATCCTCTTCGATAAGGGGTTGTAAAACTTTTTTTTCGAGCCCTGTAAATTTTATAAATAATCCGGCAACTACCCCAAATAAAAAGCCACTTATATGAGCCCAATATGCTACGTTAGAGTTCAATTTAGCACTCATAGAAGCTCCGAATATCTGTTGAATAAACCATAGCGGAAGCGCTACATAAGCAGGTATATTAACAAATCCCCAGAAAGGATAAAAAATTAATAGAATGAAATAAAAATAACGTATCCTTGTTTTAAAATGGCGTATCATAAAGGCACCCATAACAACACTAATAGCTCCTGATGCACCGATTAGGGGTATGGACTTATCAGCTGATATTGCACTATATACCAGAGTCGAAGTGATACCACCAATTAAATAAATCGCTAAGAAAACAGGTCTTCCCCAATCATCTTCAATATTAAGTCCCACTAACCATAAAAAAAGCATATTAAAAAAGAGATGTAGAAATGAACCATGTATAAACATAGCAGAAATCAGGGTAATGAATGATAGTTTTTCCGGGGTTGCTCCCCATTTGTAATATAATAATTGTGTTGTAATATCCCAAAATTGATTATAGCAGTTCTCCCATTCTCTGTATGTATCAGAGTCATGATCAAAAGTGGTGTCTGCTTTTATCTTTTCAAGGAAATTTGCATCCATTACGGGATAACCCTCTTCCATATAGTCAATATTTTGGTTTTCCATTATTAATTCTATTGTAAAATTATATAATTTTACATTGATTTTATTTATCCCTTTCATTTGTCTCGAAACGATTTGAGATGTAAAAATGAAAACCGTTACATTTAAAAGTATAATAAATATTGTAATAAACGGAAGACGTTTAAATTCGAAATCATCATTGAATATTGGAATAAAAAACATTATAACCCGAAATGATATCTGGTATTTGTTAGTAAAATAGAATCTTTTAATTTATTTATATATACAATATCCGTAACTTGTAACCTTCCGAAATTAGATAGAAAAATTGAAGGGGATATTTTGACAGTCATATATTCTTTAATAATAGTATTGTTATACATAGTTGCCGGAATATCTCTATCATTTAATATGACTATGGAAACAGGGGAGAAGTAAATATTTTTGTTCAATTTCAGTATTGTTATTCTATCAAGATAAAATTCTGCTATATTGCTCAAGGTAATACCAGGTTGTATATATTCATAAAGCTCTTCTCTTAAGTTAATTAGATGATTGAATATTGATTGAATTTTTGCAGTTAAATTTCCCTTTACAAAATTCTGTGGAAGACTGATTCCCTGTCCTCTGAACATTGCACCAGCAGAGAAAAATACATTCTTGCAGTCTTTATAGGCAGTATTACCCGGTGTCGGTTGGATACTTAAGCTGTTTTTTCCAAAAGCAACCTTGGAAGGTACTATTCTCCTTTCTCCTCCGTTTGAATAGATATAAGAATCCATTTTATTTCTTGCTTCTATTTCTGTGGTTCCGCTTTCTATATCCTTTAATGCTTGATGCATACTCTTTTCCGTTATCTGAATTGCTCTTTTTAGATATTGAATCTCCTCATCTGTTTTAATTGCTGCTGATTTTAATATAATATCATCAATCATTTCTGATTTAACATTGTACATATTATCCGTAATGTTCGAGGGAGAATATATCTTAGTTATTTTTTCATTTTCAAGTAATGATCGCATCGTTAACGGATAATGGTATAGTTCATTGAAAATCTCTTCCTGTTTGATTGTTACATATTTACAGGCAGATGGGGTTAATTTTTTCAATTGTTCTTTCTCATAAGATGTACAAAGTAAATACACTTTTTTCTTAGTTATTAATAGTACAAGATTAAATTCAAATATATTAAATGAGCTTTTGATGTTCAATAAATATACAATTTCATCTGTAGCTAAGAGAATATAACCCTCTTTATCCTGTAGCCCTTTCTGTATTTCTTGAAGAAGTTCCATTTTTTTCTCGTGTTAATAGT
>CBDVEF010000107.1:0-6310 GCA_965372935.1 uncultured bacterium
AAGATACAAAAGTTCTTCTTGGTGGACAGTTGAGAGGTGGAATATCAGTAGGAGAACTAATAAATGTAATAGCTGTTGCCATTCAGAAAAGAATGACTGCAAATGAAATAGCAATGCTTCAAATTGCTACTCATCCGAAGTTAACTGCTGCACCTACAATCTATCCAATAATTACTGCTGCTCAGAATATTGCTAAATTATAATTTTATATAGAATAATGACAGGATAAATTGCTATCCTGTTATTATTTTCCCTTATAGGCAGACAAAAAATATGTTATCTTGTATAAGAAATCGGGTCAGAAATGACTGTCGCCTTAAATCCTTGCAATCTAAGTTTACAACTATCACATTTTCCACAAGCTCTTCCTTTTTTGTCAGGATTATAACAGCTTGAAGTGAGAGAATAGTCAACATTAAGATTAATCCCGAGTTGAATAATTTCAAATTTTTTTAAATCGGAAAGAGGTGTATGAATCTTGAATTTTCTATTTAAATCTGCTAATTTTGTTCCAAGTGTTAAAGACTTTTCCATAGATTTAATAAATATGTTCCTACAATCAGGATATCCGCTATAATCAAACATATTAACACCAATAAATATATCTTTTATATTTTGTACCTCTGCCCATGCCGCAGCAATTGATAGAAAAATAGAATTTCGTGCTGGAACATATGTTACAGGAATGATATTCCCAATATTTTCAATATTATGTTCCGGAACCTCTATATTGTCAGTGAGAGCAGATCCCCCTATCAAATCCAATGGAATGGGAAAGATTAAATGTTTAATATTATATTTTTTCGCTGTAAGAATAGATTTTTCTATTTCAATTTTATGTTTTTGACCATAATTAAATGTAATCGCAGAAGCAATATAACCTCTATTTAAAGCATAAGCAAGTGTTGTTGTTGAATCCAGACCACCGCTTAGTAATATAACAGCCCTTTTATTCATATTTATAGCACCCGTAGGCACCACTAAAATCTGGAAATTCTATTCGTTTTATGTCTAAATTTAAACCTGCGGATAAAAAGGCAATTACAGCACTGTTATTTGCCACACCACCGGAAACAAATATATTATTACTATTATATTTCTGTATCATTGGAATTAATCTCCTGGCAACAGCTTTATTAATGCCGGCTGCAATATTTTCAATGCTAATATCTTCAAAGAATTTTCCCAATACTTCTGATTCCCCAAATGTAGCACATGTTGAATCGATTCTTATGGGATTATTTACCTTGTTTGAAATGTCATTGATCGATAAACCAAGTATTTGTGCCATATTTTCAATATATCTACCACTTCCTGCGGCACATTTGTTATTCATTTGAAAATCGACAACATTACAATTGGATATCTTTATTACTTTGGTATCCTGTCCTCCGATATCAACCAGAACAAAATTTTTTTCCCCTGTAGATTCCATAGCTCCTTTTGCATGGGCAATAATTTCAGAGATTGTTTTTGTAGATTTAATGTTGGTTGCAAGTTTTCCATAACCAGTGGCAATTATATCGTCCGGACAGTATCCGTTGAATAAATCACTATGTCTAATTTTTAATATATCATTATCCGAAGATAAATAGCTTTTAAAAAAGGATATTGTATCAATTTTCTTTCTAACAGGATTCCCATTCATTTCAAAATAGATTTTTAGACTTCTGCTACCTATATCGATACCAACCTTCATAATTTCCTCAACATTTCAATAAATGCCTCAATTCTAATTCGGGTTCTAACATCTGTCTTTTCTGGTTTATCCCCTTCTACTGTCAAGATAGGAATATTTAATTCTTTTCGCAAAATAACATCTTCAAGGGTTCTATAACAGAATGATTGGACATAGTGAATAAGTCCTTTTATTTCCCTCTTTTTAACCTCTGTCTTAATATCTTCTATCCTTAAAAATATACTGTATGGATATGTATAATCAAGATATTGACTTACCAAATCCTTTTGATATGATGGCATGGCAAATTGTCTTTGCAATTCGTTGAATACGATATGTCCTCCGAGATTCTCAACTGCCTCATAAATATCAGTAAATATTGGAGGAACACCTATATACCCCAGTCTTATATAATCATCATAAATGGAGTGGTTTTTATCTATTTCATTTATTCTTGTTTTTAAATTAGTATAAAATTTATCGGGGTTTCCATTAAAATCACTGGAAGAAACAAGCCAGATATGATTTTCTTTACCTGATATTTTCGATCCGGAATAGGTTTTTTCATCAAATTTATGAAGCAATTGTCTTATCTTATGAAATTTTTCTCTTACTTTATCTAAATCAGCTTTAACAACATCAAATCTTTTCATTAAACTATTAATTTCGAAAGATATATGTTCTCTATCATGAGTAAATGGATATGCAAAAGGTATGGTGTTTATCTTCTCATAAGTATATAATTCCATCAAAGCATGTGTATTACTACAATCTCCTTCTGTAACAGCAATAACTGTCCTTATATCATTATCTATGGCTGCACTGTAAAGACCTTTTATCCAACCGCAATAAGTTCCAGGAAATCCTGCAATCTCAGCTTTTTCATAATAATCCATAGGTAATGTGGATTTTATATAGAGGTTATTTAAATCACATAATTTATAGCCAGTAGCATATATCACTTCAGAAGGTATTGTAGATGTTATACCAATAACTCTATTCATATTTCCATTTCAACACAAGCATAGACATTGTGAGGATGTATACTTTCAAGATTTAATGATTCTACCTTTAGCCAGGTGATTTTTCTGTTTTCTTTCAATTTCAATACGACTTCTCTTACAATATCTTCTGCAAATCTGGGGTTATTATATGCATGTTCCGTTACATATTTTTCATCTTCTCTTTTTAAAAGAGGATAGATCTGAGAACTTGCACAGCTTTCAGCAATCTCTATCAACTCCTCAATCCACATAAATTCTTTAGTTCTAACGGATATTGAAAGGAATGATCGTTGATTATGAGCTCCGTGATTGCTTATCTCTTTTGAACAAGGACACAATGTTGTGACCGGTATTTCAACATTTATAATTATATCGGTTATAGTACTGTTTTTTGTGCCAATAAATGTAACTTTATATGGCATTAATGAAGAAATATGTGAAATGGGGGCACTTTTTGTCATAAAGTAGGGGAATGTAATTTTTATATGTGCTGATTCTGCATTGAGTGAATTTCTGACATTCTCTAATATATCCGGAATTGCATCGATATCTATTGATGACTTATAATTATGAATTATTTCAATAAACCTGCTCATATGAGTACCTCTGAAATTATGAGGTAGGTCAACATAGAAGTCAATGTCACATATTGTATGCTGTGATGAACTATCTCTATCCAATAATTTTATCGGATATTTTACACTTGTAACACCTACTTTGTTTATGGCTATCTTGCGTAAATCGTTTTCGTTTTGTATATCTTTCATATTCCTCGTTCTCTATTTTTCCAAATAATTTTGTGTAATTGGAGATTCAATCTGATGTTTTCATCTGAATCCAGTATCCATTCTGCAAGGAGTGATGGTTTGAGCATATTGTTAACAGGTGAAAAATTAACCTTACATCTATTATTTATTATGTTTTTAACAATATTGACACTCCAAATAAAATCATCATAGTTTAAGATTGTGAATTTTACTTCATCAAATGAACGGAGTTTTTTTATATTTCCCAAATTATTAAATCTGACCATATTGCTTGATGGGGTTTTAATATCCATCATAACTATTATTGGATTACTAAGGATGTTATCAATAGGTATTGAACCATTTGTTTCGATTATAATTGTTTTATCTGTCTTTCCAATTTCCATAATTAAATATTCTATACCCTTTTGAATTAATGGTTCACCACCTGTAATTATGATATATTTCTTATTAGAGCCTTTAATTAATTCTATTATTTGCTCGGTTGTATAATATTTACCCTCACTATATGCATATTTTGTATCACAGTAATTGCATCTTAGATTACATCCTGTAAATCTAATAAACAGGGATGGGAAACCTGTAAGTGTTGTTTCTCCTTCAATCGATTCGAAAATTTCATTTATCTGGAATATATGTTGCTGCATAATCGTCTGTTTCAAACACCTGTATAAGATTAATTTCAAATTCAGGCAATCTTTTCTTAAGTTCAGATGAAAAGTATCGTGCAATATTTTCGGCGGTAGGATTTTTATCATTGAAATAATCAATTTCATTTAGGACTTTATGATCAAATTTATTTGAGATTTCATTTGCGATTTTCTTTAATATTTTAAAATCAATAAGCATTCCGGATTTATTTAATTCATTTCCTTTCACTTCAACAATAACCTTCCAATTGTGCCCATGCATATCTGAGCATTTGCCGATATATTCATTAAGGAAATGAGCTCCAGAAAAGTGTGTTTCAACTCTAACAATAAACATAGTTGCATTATAACTGTTTTATTTAAAAATTCAAGTTGAATTTATATTTATCTTGAAAAGGGCACTTGGTCTAAACATATTTACTACTCCCTATTCATTATTCCGTTCCCGTTGGCAATTGTCGTTCCCTCAATAGCAATGCTATTGGCTATTGTAACTTGCCACTTGTAACTCGTAACTTGAAACTTGCCACTTGTAACTGTTAGATGTCTATACCTATCTATAATTTATCTTGAAAAGATCATCGTAAAATGATATAATTCTTTTATGAAGAGGGTAATATTTTCTTTGCTTGTTATTATTATATTCTTTTCTTCCTGTAGGAAAGGCAAAGGATCAGAAGATGAAGATAATATTACAAATGTGACATTCTGGCATGTTATGGGAGGACCTCTTAAAAAAACACTTAATAATATAGTCAATGATTTTAATAAGCAAAACACTAATATAAAAATTATTCCAATTTCAGTAGGTAGTTATAGTGCTCTTTCTCAAAAACTAATGGCATCGATAACAGGGAAAAAACCCCCTGTTATTGCTCAAGTATATGAATCATGGACATCTCAATTTTTAGAAGTAGGTGCAATTGTACCGATTCAACAGTATATTGATGATCCTGAGATAGGTATGGATACAGCAGAAATAAATGATATTTTCCCAATACTAATATATGATAATACATTTAACGGGCAAATAGTCACTCTCCCTTTTAATAAAAGTGTTCCGGCATATTACTATAATGAAGAGAAATTACATAAACTTGGGTATAATCAATTCCCTAAAACATGGGACTCATTACTTATTTTATTTAAAAAAGCCACAAAGGATACAACCGGAGATAATTATCCTGATGTTTGGGGAACTGCATTTTCAATAAATATGTGGCTTTATGAATGTATGTTGGTGCAAAATGGGGGGAAGATATTTTCTGATGATGGCACAAAATGTCTTGTCGGCAGTAAGGAGAGTATAGATGCACTCAGATATTGGGTGGATCTTATAAAAAAGTATAAGGTAGCGTATCTGACAACAGGTTTTCAAAATCAGGATGATTTCCTTGCTGGAAGAGTTCTTGCTGTTTCAGGCTCTATAGTATCATTACCATTTATGTTTATTGCAAATCCATCGTTTACATTGAGGATTCATCCTATTCCTCATGGGAAGATAGAAAAGGTGATTGTATCGGGAACCAATATTGCAATCTTCAATAATGTTTCTGAAAGAAAGAAAAAGGCTGCATGGAAATTTATTAAATATTTTATATCTCCGGAGGTTCAATCTGTATGGTCTAATGGAACAAATTATCTTCCAACAAGAAGGAGTAGTTTTAAAGATAGTATAATGGTTGAAAAATTTAAAAAATTCCCGGGATTATACGAAACATTTATGCAGATTGAAAATGCAGATATAGAACCAAAATCTCCATCATGGTTTATTGGCAGAACTATTCTTAACAGAAATGGTTTAGAACCAGCTATGAGAGGTAATGTTGATCCTGAAAAATCACTGAAAGAAGCTGAATTTTTAATAAATGAAGAAATAAAAAAAGATTAATTATTCTAATATATAATCTGTTTTATTACGCTTATAAATAAAACCTTTAATGATTATTTTATCAAGAAGATTGGATTTAACGAGCTTTTCTAAATTATCGGGGTATTCTTCATTATCAATATAATATATCTTTAAGGAATTTTCAACAATTCCTTTTCTATAAGAATAGGTATGAGGAGAATCGTAGAAGGAGATACATTTTATTGAAGATGATGTTATAGACCTGATCCCAAGATCAATAAGAATAACGACAATTATAATTATCGATGCTTTTACAATATCAAGTAAAATTGAAAAATCAAAGGAAAATTTTGCTTTAT
>CBDVEF010000108.1:0-6269 GCA_965372935.1 uncultured bacterium
GAAACGGAGATTAATATCGCTTATATTAATAACATTAGCAATGAGATAGCATTTACTTATTATAGTTTGGATTTTACCATAGGATTTACTTATCTTTTTTGATCTTAACATTTAAGTAGCGGTAATAATGAAAAAACTTAGAGTTATAACTTTTCTTATCATACTTTTAATAATAACATTTATTGGCATCATAAATATTATACAATACAGATCTTCTTTTCAGTATTTAAAGAAAGAGATTATAACAAATGCTATGTCAATTACAGGAATAATTTCAGGAGATGTTAAAAATATCTATTTCACAACAAATGAGATAGAAAAAACTATAATTGCAAATGCAAAAACATATATTGATCTTTATAAAATGGGCAACAATAAGAAGGATCTCAAGAGAATAAAGGAAAGATTCGATATAACAGATATTTGGAAAATGCAAGGCAATAAATATCGTTCTTTATTTACCGGAAAGTTACTCGAATCCTACACTGAATTGAATTCAATATCCTTACCAAATTACTATGATGACAATTACATATGCCGACTTGATTACTCGGGAAATTCTTATATTGTCTCAACAAAAACAAAAAATTATGATGAAATACTTAACAATTCAAAATTAATGGAAACTATTAATTTCATTAAGAATATGTCCGGATTTAAGTACATTATTATCGAAAATGAAGATGATTATTTAGTTAAATATCCCGATTCGATTGCTACATTACATTTCCTTGAGGATACACTTACTCAAAGAGCAATTATTTCGAAAACAACTCTTTATAAATGGGTTAAAGGAGATAATTTTGAGATAGTTCAACCTATATATATAAACAATGAATTCTGTGCTGTTTTGAGATTATATTTATCTCCCCCGAGTATTAAAGACTTTAAGGGAAACGCTCTTAATAGATCAATATTTACTTATTTAGGTTTATTCATATTATTAATATTCTATTATTTATTTAATAAAATATTGATTGAAAAAAGAGAAATTAGTAGTAAATTGTCTATGTTATCCGAAAGAAGCTATCATTTTCTTGAAAATATTCCGGATGCACTCGCTATTTTTGATTCTGATAATAATATTGTTATGACAAATGATCTTTTTAAAATTACTTTCCATAAGGAAATTGTAGATAATCTACTAAATTGGGATTTTGATAATAAGTTTTTAAGCATAAGTGATAAAAAATTCTTTATTAAAAAGAGATTAATTAAAAATGATATACTTATAATCGCCAGAGATATTACAGATTATGAAAAATTAAAAGAAAAAATGGAAACCGAGAAATATTATTCAATGATGGGTAAGTACTCCACCATACTTGCACATGAACTTGGGAATCCCTTAAATGGGATTTCAATACTAATCCAACAATTGTTAAAGGATAAGTCAATATTAAAAGATAGAAGATATTATGAACCTCTTGAAAATATTTATAAAGAAACAAATAGATTACATTATATAATAAGGGAATATCTGAATTTTTCAAAGGAAATTAAATTAAAGAAATCAAACTATAATCTTCTTGATATTGCTAAAGAATCCCTGGTTATGTTACAAGACAAAATAGACACAAAGGGAATTACTATTTCACTAAGCAATTCGTTAGATTTCTTAATCATGTGTGATAGAGATAAGATAAAACAAGTTTTTATCAATTTGATCAAAAATAGTATTGAATCAATTGAAAATAATGGTATAATAAAGTTATATATTGATGTATCAAAAGACACAAGAAGCATTATTGTTCTTGATAATGGGAATGGGATTGATAACAGAGTTAAACGGAATCTATTCGTATTGTTTAATACGAACAAAGAAGATGGCATAGGTATAGGGCTTGCTGTGACAAAGAAAATAATCGAAAAGCATGGATGGCAAATAAAAATTGAATCCAAACCTGAAGAATTCACAAAAGTAATAATTATGATTGAGAAAAACAATGAAAGTAAGTAAGGTACTAATCGTAGAAGATGAAAGGGTCCAGAGAATATCACTAGAGAATTATTTAAAGACAATTGGATACAATGTTAGAGCAGCAGCAAATTTTAGTGAAGCCATTAATCTTATAGATCAATTTTTGCCAGATATTGTAGTTTCTGATCTGAAATTGGGAGAAAAAAGCGGATTGGAACTCTTTAAAAAATATGGCAATGTAAAGGATATCCCATTTATAATAATTACTGCTTTTGGTACAATTGAAAGTGCTGTTCAATCAATTAAAATGGGTGTATTTAATTACATTTCAAAGCCAATTAATTTAGATGAATTAAGAATTAATATAGAAAAAGCTTTATCATTTTATCAATTAAAAGACGAGAATATAAAATTAAAAAATTATATCACAAATAAAGACAATAATTTCAATTTTATTTACAAGAGTCCTATAATGAAAAAGCTTGTTTTAACTGCCGACAAAGCAGCCAAATCATCAGCACCGATCTTAATAGAAGGGGAAACAGGGACCGGCAAAGAGGTACTTGCAAGGCATATCCATAATTTATCATCGAGAGCAAATCAAATATTTATAGGCATAAATATTGGAGCATTCAATAGAAATCTCCTTGAAGATGAACTTTTTGGTCATATTAAAGGTGCTTTTACAGGTGCTTATAAAGAACGAAAGGGGCTCTTCTCAATAGCTTCGGGTGGAACCCTCTTCCTTGATGAAATAGGTGAAATGCCATTAGATTTACAAGTAAAATTGCTTAGAGTATTACAGGAGAAGGAATTTATACCACTTGGATCATCTAAGCAAGATAAAACGGATGTCCGAATTATTACAGCAACAAATAAAGATATTAAGGGTATGGTTAAGAATGGAATATTCCGTGAAGATTTGTATTTTAGATTGAATGTGCTAAAACTTCATATTCCTCCTCTCAGAGAGAGAAGAGAGGATATTGAACCATTAATGAATTATTTTATTGAAAAGTATTCATTTCTTGAAAATAAAAGGATAAAAGATTTCAATGTTTGTAGAAATCATTTTCTATCCTATCCATTCCCCGGAAATATCAGAGAACTTGAAAATATAATTCACAGAGGTATAATATTAAGTGAAGATAATGTTCTTAATTGTGAAATAAGTGAAATTATGGAGGAGACATTAACATTGGATGAAAATGGAACACTGAAACAGATAGTTGTAGCAATTGAAACTAAACATATAAGAAAAGCTCTTGAACAATCAAAAGGTACAAAAACAAAAGCAGCAAAATTATTAGGGATAAACGAAAGAATTCTTAGATATAAAATGGAGAAATATAATATAAAATGAACATATTATATTATTTGATTTTAATTTACGGATTAACATTCAATTTCACATATAAGGATGATAACTATGATGGAGTCAATGACACTTTTCATGATTCCAATGGTAACGGTATTAATGATGTTGATTCAATTGCATATAAACATAATTTCAAATTCATTGATAATGATTTAGATGGTATAAATGATTTGTTTAGAGATCAGGATGGAGATGGAGTTAATGATATTCTAATATATTTACCCGATAGCCTAAAAAATAAAATTGATTATATTATTCTTGATTATAATAATGATAAGATAAACGATATAACAGGACAACATTACAATTTATATAATTTAAACGGTTATCGATATGGTTTTGTATGTGAGGAAACAGGTAAAGCATTTAGAAATTTCAAGGATGAAAATAAGAATTATATGAATGACAGGACTGAATATAGAATGAAACATCACAATTTCAATAGAAATGAAAGCTTATTCAGAAAAATGAACAGATTTATGAGACATAGAGGTAAACATTAAATAGTTTGGCTACCCTAATTAGTGAAATTAAAGTTAAAATTTTTCTATTAGTGTAATTAGTCTTCATTCGTGTAATTAAAGCTAAAATATTTTTCTTTCCTTCTGTGAAATTAAAGCAATAATCATTCTCTTCCCCCTCCTGCGTCATTCCTGCGAAAGCAGGAATCTACTCCGATACTGGCAAAGCCATCTTGAATTTGTAATTGTAGGGGCGAATAATTATTCGCCCTAATTAGTGAAATTAAAGCAATAATCATTCTCTTCCCCTTAGTGAAATTCGTTGTTATTTCTTTCTTTCCCTTCTCGGCTGGTGTCTGGCGTCTGGCGTCTGATGTCCATTTCTTATTTATTCGTGAATTCGTGGTAGGTCTCCCTATCCTTTTTGTTTCTTTTATTATTATTATATTGACGGTTTTGTGAATTATGATATATTAAGTACTATGAACATTGAGAAATATTATTTAACAGACAATAAAAATTACAACTATTTCGAATCCCTATCACCATCACAATTTGAGGAAGAGAAAAGAAGAATACAATTAATTTTAAAATTAGCACATCTAAATGGCAATAAATCATTGATAGATATTGGAACAGGTCCCGGATGGCTCCCGAGAATGGCAAGAAAATATACAAAAGATATTATAGCAGTTGATGTATCGGATTACCAAATAAATTTAGCCGAAAAGCATATTGGAAAATCCAATTTCAAATTCAGGAAAGGTAGTATCTATAATATTCCTGCAAGGAAAAACAGTTTTGATATTGCTGTTGTTTCTGAAGTAATCGAACATCTTGAAAAACCGGAAAAAGGGATAATTGAAGTGTATAGGGCACTAAAAAGCAATGGTAAATTAATTATTACCGTACCATATAGAGAGAAAATTCATTATACGATATGTATGCATTGCTTTAAACAAACATCTGTAAATGGTCATCTTCATATTTTTGATAAAAAAAATATGAGTACCATCTTAAAAAACGGTGGATTCACAATAGAAACAATTAAACTGTTTGAGAGTAAAATTCTATCTACTCTCGGTTTAAATCAATATCTTAAAATTCTTCCTATCTCCTGGTGGTTATCAGTAGATAAATTATTTGGGAAACATCAAAAAATGCTAATTATTGCGAAAAAACCATAGATGATCTGCTATTAAGACAATTATTGACCTTTATTTTTTAATCTTTGAAAAAGAGGAAAGGGGTTTTCAGAAATCCTTTTCAACTCTCAAACATCGACTTTTAAATATTAGCTTGAAATTTCTATATAAAAACCTTATAATATTATTATATAGAATAGGTATGATATGAATATAAAATGTAACAAATGTGGTTTTGAAAATCCTTCTCTAATGAATTATTGTGGCAATTGCGGTGCTAAGTTAAATGTAAATTTACAGGATTTAGGGGAAAGAAAAATTGCAACTGTTTTATTTGCAGACCTTACCGGATTCACAAAGCTTTCCACCACTATGGATCCTGAGGAACTAAATGAACTCCTCAATAAAATAATTTCTAATATGATAAATATAATCGAATATTTCGGTGGAACTATAGATAAAATCATCGGGGATGAAATCATGGCGATATTTGGTGTGCCAAAATCACTTGAAAACCATATGGAGAGAGCTTTACTTTGCTCAATTGAAATGCATAATGCAATGAAATCATTTAAGGATAAGAAAGGAAATGATTTATTTTTACATATCGGTATAGGATCGGGAGAAATAGTTGTAAGTCATATAGGAAGTAATGAAATACAAGACAAAACAGTATTAGGTGATATGGTAAACATTGCTTCCCGGCTTGAAGATATCGCAAAACCCGGTCGGACTGCTATAAATGAGTCAATAAAAAACAGATTAGAGAGTATATATAACTTTGAATCCATAGGGAAAAGGAAATTGAAAGGGGTAAAAACTCCTATTCCAATATACCTTTTAAAAGGACCTAAAGAACACAGAGGACGCATTAGAGGTGTTCATGGATTTTCAGCTCCATTTGTCGGTAGAAATGCTGAGATAAAACAGGCAATTGAATTATATGGGAAATTCAAAAGTATAGGAAAAGAAAATGTACTTGTAATCATAGGGGAACCAGGTGTTGGTAAATCCCGTTTATATGAGGAAATAGTAAATAAAATATCATTTGATAATATTTATATATATAAATCAAGATATATAGCATATATACAGGAATCATACTTTGCATTTAAAAATATCATAAGAGAGATATTCGACATTAAACTTGAAGAATCCGAAAATGAAATATTATTAAAGCTGAAATCCAATAAAATTCTTCAGCGTATAAAAGTTATCGATAAGGAATTGTTAATATTGGATTTTTTAGGAATAAGAAAATATTCTAAAATGAAACCCGATGAAAAAATTAATCAACAATATTTTTTATTTGAAAGGATATTTATCTCACTAAGCAAACAAAAACCTTTAATTATAGTATTTGA
>CBDVEF010000109.1:0-6265 GCA_965372935.1 uncultured bacterium
AATAAACCATTTGCGGGATTAATACATATGTAGATATTCCAAAGCAACGATCAACAGTCTTAATATAAATCCCCTCTTTTATGTCAGACATCATATCTTTAAAACTAACATTACCTGATTCAATAAAAGTGTTTGTCATTCGTACTATAGGTTCATGTTCAGCATCAATGGCTCTGCCATTTCCCGTTGGCTCTTCATTCGATTGCGAAGCTGTTGTCAAGGAATGTAATCTGTTATTTAATAGACCATCTTTTATTAAATATGTTTTTCTTGTTAGGAATCCTTCATCATCAAAGGGTGAATATCCACTTGAAGCCGGCAGCCCTCCGAAATCAACTATATTTACACTTTTATTGGCAACCCTTTTCCCTACAGGCCATTCAATAGTATTGTCTTCCTGACTTATGATAAAATCCGATTCAGCTCTATGCCCCAATGCTTCATGTAACAATAAACCTATTACCTTTTCTGACAGTATTGTCCGATATATACCTGATTTAATAGGTTTTGCACTTAGAAATCCCTTTGCCTCTTTCAAATATTCAATTAATTTATTTTCATTATATTTTAAATGCTCGACAGCATTGTTTCCCAAAGAAAATCTACCGGAAAAGGTATTTTCATTCTTCCTCATTCTAAACTCAATTGTAAAGCCACACATTGCTTTATCATATTTCACATCTGTTCCAATTGAATTCTTTATTCGTTTTAATAAATACTTATCATTGTATAATATGCGGTATGTTTCTATTTCCTTATATTCTTTAATAATACTCTCATATTCTTTAAGCAACTCAATTTTATCTGAAAGATTTATTTTAGAAGGATTCAATGATTCATATTTGATAACAGATTCCTTTATAGGATTCAACAAATCTTCTAAATTCAAGATCCCTTTATGAGAATACCCGGATAATTCATCAAGTTCTCTTATCTTTGCTTTGATATCCTGTTCTTTTACCGTTGAAGTCATAAACCATCTATTGTTTTTTAATATCCTAATAAATATCCCCGATGAAGGAGTTTCTAATGCATACTTAATCTCTCCATCCTCTATAAGAATCTCTGTGGGATATTCTTCTTCACTTCTTACATCTACAAAATGACCGTTTATTGAGTAGACTTTGAATTCACCACTATATCTTTTCATATAAGACTCCATAAGTGAATAGTATCTATTTTTCTGTGATTGTCAAGCAAAATCTTCAATAACTTATAATATCTTTTAACACTTTGTATAAACATATGTACCTCAACACCCTCACCTCCTCCTCTCCCTGTCTGCGTGCGGACACGCACAAGCAGACCATCTAGGGCGAGGAAGTAGAGGGAGATATAACCACGGAAAGGGGAAAGATAAGACGATTTCACAAAGAAGGGCGAATAATTATTCACCCCTACAATGTCACAGATTTCAATTCACGGTTTACGTTCCCTTTGGCTTTGTCATTCCTGCCTTCCTTCTTTGTCATTCCTGCGAAAGCAGGAATCCATTCTTAAATTTTATTGCACTAATTTTATATAACTTCCTCGCGTACAATCTTCTTATATAATAATTCTAAAGTATGAAATTGTTGAATGATAAGACGCTCCCCCTATTGCTATATAAATTTGCAATTTGCAATTTACGATTTACGGCTTTTAGACTTGGCTCTTGTTACTTGTAACTGATATATGTCCATACCTATCTACACTTTTATATCTTTTTCTACTTGCAATGTAATAAAATATATGTTATATATCAGCGTTTTTAGGAGGACACAATGGCTAAGAAATGTGAAATTTGCGGAAAAGGCTATCAAATGGGTGCCAGTGTAAGTCATGCTCATAATAGGACTAAAAAGAAATTTAATCCTAATTTGCATAGAGTAAAGGTAAATATGTTTGGCACAATAAAGCGTATCTTTGTATGCTCAAAATGTATAAAAGCAAATAAGATTCAAAAAGCATAAGTAAATTTATTTGTCAAAAATAGGTATTTGAATTATATATTCAGATATTTATTTTTTAATTCAATATTATCAATCCCACATTCAATAAATTCCCATGGTAATGTTTTATCTATATCTAATTCTTCTAAAAAGATACCTGGATTAATATTACATACTTTCAACGCATCAAAAAAATTCATCCTATCACTTAATGCAATGGCTTCTGATAAAATCCTGTTACCTCGGCTTAATATTGTTTCGATTTCTCCAGTTCTATAACCAAGGATATTAACTATAACATCCCTACTTACCCCTCTTTTTATCATCTTTATTTTTTGTCTAATGGTCTCTTTATCAGGATAAGGTGCCCATTGAAGTATAGATTGTGGTTTTGGAATGAATATATTTATACTTGCTGTTAACCTCCCTTTGTAGATATGTGATAAATCATTGATAAGCTTTATAATGTCTTTAATGTCATTTTCATTTTCAAATGGAAAGCCGATTATAAAATATATTTTAAGTCTTTCTATCAGGGCTTTATTTATTGTTTTCACTGCCCTTTCAATCATATCTCTATCTATTCCCTTATCTATTTTATTCCACATTTTTTCATTTGCTACCTCTGATGCTATTGAAATCGAACGCAATCCTCTCTTCTTGAGTTTTTCTAAAATATTATAATTCACTTTGTTTACCCTGAATGACGATAAAGTAATTGTCTTAATTAAAGTTTCATCTATTAAATCGATAAGGTCAGGATAATCTGAAACTGCTGATCCAATAAAACCGACTTTTGGAAATGATCTGTTTTTATTAATTAAATTTAATAATTTATTCGGATTTCTATTCCTGTATGGAGCACTTAGTGTAGGTGTAGCGCAAAATGCACATCTATAAGGACATCCTCTGGAAATCTCTATCAAAAATGTGTTTTTAAAATGGGATGGCAATAACTTATTAATCGTTGAAGGTATATAATCGTCTATATTTTCTACGGTTCTTTTTCTACAAACAGTCGGTTTACCATTTCTTCCCTCTACATAAATACCATCATAGGATATCTTGTATCTATCCGGCACATAAAATCCTTTTAATTTTACAATATTCTCCTTATATATATCCTTATTCGAATTATTGAGATACTCATCTACCATTTCATTTATTGCTTGCTCCCCCTCACCTATTTGTATTACATCAAAAAATGGTGCTATTGCTTCTGGATTTAATGTTAAATATGCTCCTCCTCCGATAATAAGAGGATCAAACTTCCCTCTTCTTTTTGAAAATAGTTCTATATTGTTAAATTTAAAAAATCTAACTAAATTAAAAATATCCGCTTCAAATGATATAGATATTGCAATAATATCAAAATCCTTGATATTTCTTTTCGTATCATAAGATTTTGCAATATAGTCCATTGCAAACAATTCACAAAGGGTGTCTTCTCTACTGTTTAGTATATTATAAATTGTAATATATCCCAGATTAGTTGCTGCCGTAATGAAATTATTTGGATAGAATAAAGCAATTTTTACAAGAGCTTCTCTCTTTATGTTAAATGATAAGTTTTTCAAATTCTTTTTCATTTATTATCTTGATATTCAAATTTAACGCTTTGTTAAATTTAGAACCGGGATTTTCTCCGGAAATTAAAAAGTTTGTATTCTTGCTAATAGTATCAGCAGTTTTTCCACCAAGGTTTTCAATTTTATTTTTTATTTCACTTCTTGAGTATTTCTTTAATGTTCCCGTTATAACAAATGTAAAACTTTTTAATGGCTGGGGGCCGATTGTTTCATTTTCTCTTTTCATTTTAATTCCCAAATCTTTTAATTTTTTAATTATAATATTATTTTGTTCCTTATGAAAATAGTTATATATACTTTTAGCTACCTTTTCACCACTCCCCTCTATATTCAAAAGGTCTTCATAACTCATAGATTTAATTTCATCAATATCTCGGAATGTTCTTGCAAGCACCTTAGCTAAGTTTATGCCCACATATCTGATACCAAGAGCATAAATCACCCTAAAAAAATCTCTTTGCTTACTTTTTTCAATATAATATATTAGATTTCGTGCGGATTTATCTCCCATTCTATCAAGTGAAGCTACTATGTTTTCATTTAATTCATAAATAGATGAAAAATCCTTTATTAACCCTTTATCTACAAGTTTAGATATTAACTCTTCTCCCAATCCCCTTATATCCATTGCATCTCTTTCAGCAAAATGCTCAATTCTCCTCTTGAGCTGGGCTTGACAACTTATATTATCACATCTGACGGCAACTTCATCCGTATATCTTACAAGATAGCTTCCACATACGGGGCATCTGCTTGGAAATTTTATATCTATCTCACTTCCATCCCTCGAATCACTATCATATTCAACAATCTTGGGTATAACATCTCCACCCTTTTCAACAATTACCCTGTCACCGATTTTAATCCCTAATCTTTTTATCTCATCCTCATTATGCAATGTAGTCCTAGATATTACAGATCCCGCCAAATATACAGGTTCAAGGATTGAAACAGGTGTAATTACTCCTGTTCTCCCTACCTGAAATATTACATCTTTTAATATTGTTTCTTCCTGTTTTGCTTTAAATTTATATGCTATTGCCCATCTCGGTGATTTTGCAGTACTGCCTAATATCTTCCAATACTCCAATTTGTTAACCTTTATAACCATTCCGTCTGTAATATAGTTTTGATTATCTCTAATTTTATCCCACTCATTGATATATTCTATTACATTATCAATACCTGTTATAACTCGACAATGTTCTATAATCGGAAGCCCCAGTTTCCCTAATTTCTTTAATGTTTGTGAGTAAGTGATAAATTTCCTGAATAGTTGCCCGCTAAATGAGTGAATAAAGATATTAAGATTTCTCTTGGCCACCTCTTTTGGATTAAGTAACTTAAGAGAACCTGCTGCAGCATTCCTTGTATTTGCGAATAATTTATCCCCTGTTTCTTCTTTTTTCCTATTCAATTCTAAAAATGTATCCTTTCTTAGAAATACTTCACCTCTTATATCTATATTTTTGAGATCTCCACCTACATCTATCAGTCTAAATGGAAGCCTTTTAAGCGTTTTAATATTTTCTGTAATATTATCACCAATTGTTCCATTGCCTCTTGAAGCAGCTAAAACAAACATACCCCCTTCATATACAATTCTTACTGCAACTCCATCTATCTTTGGTTCAACCGAATATTCAATGTCAATATCAACAGACAGTAATGTTTTGACTCTCTTATCAAAATTCCTCAATTCATTAAAGTTATATGTATTATCAAGACTTAACATTGGAATAGGATGTTTAATGCTTTTAAATCCCTTTAATGGTTCTCCACCAACTTTCTGAGTAGGAGAATCTGATGATAAAAATTCAGGATATTGCATTTCAAGAGAAAGCAGTTCTCTATACAATTTATCATATTGCTCATCAGTAATAACAGGTTCAGCAAGTATGTAATATTTATAATTATGCTTACTGATATTACTTTTTAATTCTTCAATTCTCTTTTTTATCTGTTCTTTATTCATAAATGTAATGGGGAGCTTTATACTCCCCATTATATCATTTTTCGCTTTCTTTCTCGCGATTGTTTTCTTCTATCACTTTTTCAGCAATTTCATGAGGAGCAGGTTCATACTTATCGAATTTTTGTGTAAAACTACCTTTCCCCTGTGTCATAGATCTGAGTTGTGTTGAGTATTTGTAAAGTTCAACTTGTGGAACAAGTGCTTTAATAACCTGCTGTTTACCTTTCGTTTCCATACCTAGTATTTTACCTCTCCTTGAACTCAAATCTCCCATTACATCACCCATATTACTTTCAGGGACTGCAACCTCTATCTCCATAATTGGTTCAAGAATTATTGGATCGGCTTTTAGCATAGCATTTTTAAATGCCAAAGAAGCAGCAACCTTAAATGCCATATCTGAAGAGTCAACAGAATGATAGGAACCATCATATAATGTAGCTTTCAACCCTACCATTTTATAATTGGCAAGGAAACCCTTTTCCAAAATCTCTTTTATACCTTTCTCAACCGATGGAATATAATTTCTGGGAACAACTCCTCCTACGATACCATTGACAAATTCGAACTCGCCATCCTTCAAAGGTTCAAACCTTACCCATACATCTCCATACTGCCCGTGCCCACCGGATTGTTTTTTATATTTACCTTGTGCCTCCGCTTTCTTTCTAATTGTTTCCCTATAAGCGATTTTAGGTTTCATTACATTTACATCAACACTGAATTTTGACTTTAATTTTTTTATCATAATATCAAATTGTGCTTCGCCC
>CBDVEF010000110.1:0-6184 GCA_965372935.1 uncultured bacterium
CATCAGACACCAGCCGAGAAGGGAAAGAAAGAAATAACAACGAATTTCACTAATGAGAAAGGGATAATTTTTAACTTTATTACACGAATTAGAGAAAATTACACGAAAAGAAGAGATAACAGAAAGAGGGAGAAACACACCACTAATTCACAAATTTATAACGAATTACACTAATAGAGAGTAGACAATATTTTACCTTTTAATTTCACGAATTAGAGAATGAATTTCACGAATTTACGGTTTACTTTCCCTCCACATTGTGGGAGGGAACAGAAGGGAGAGGGAATAATTTAATGAGAGAGTAATGGATTTAATCCTTTCCTCTCTCATTAAACTGGTGAGTATGTCTATACCTATCTACCCTTATTTCCATTTCCTCATTTGACTAAAAAAACAATTTATGCTATTATTCCCAATTAACAAAGAGAGTTATATGAAAAAAATTTTTCTTTTATTTATTATATTATTACTAACCAATATAAGCACATTCGGTAGACTACCGGATGTAGATGATCCGGAATATGACCTCGATTACAAAGTATGGGAAATTCCATACTACTACCTTGATAAATCTCTTGAAAATAATAATTACATTTTCGTTTCATCAGGCTGCACGGATGTTCATCACTTCAATTATCTTCATATTTTAAACATATATCAGAAGATAAACGGCAATATGGACTTTATATTGAAATGGGAGAGCAGGGACGATCTTTTTTACAAGTTTAATTACTACAAAATTGGGTTTTCATATCATATAAATAGTTTTTATTTCACCCTTATGGGAAACCCTCAATTTGAAAAGAGGTATATTGATCTCTATTTTTCCTTAGGATATAGAGATAAAACAATCAAGATCGAACCATATCTCTGTATACCGAAATTTGATAATAATTATTCTTTTAAATGGAATGATCTCGATTCTATGAATTTTTATAATAATGCACCCAAGATATTCGGGAGTAATTTCGAATTAAATACTGATATTATAAAAACAAGAATTAGCGGTTTTTGGATAACGCCTTATAGTATGCGAGTCGTTTTAAATAAGGATAGTGCATATTCATTCAGTGTTGACAGTTTAAACTTCAGCGGTTTTATAGATATTTATCCGGTAAATTTCGCATTTATAGGAACAAAATTCGAGTATTTCAAATTTGCAAGAATAACCGATGATACTGGTTTGGTACACTTCAGAAATTTTCATATTAACTCATATACGGGAGCTTTATGGAAAGTAAACACCTACTATGCCGGACTAAAGTATACAAATTATGACTTAAACAATTATCTTGCCGGATTCTATACGAGAAATGTATTTATCCCCTATATTGGAATTCGTGCTGATTACAAATGGAATAGCTTCACATTCGAATATATGAAATCATTTGGTGATATAGCTAATTCCGAATTCATCTGGGCTGAAACACATACTGAAAACAGATATTTATTCCTGTGGGATATAAAATTAAATAAAAATGTTATGATTAATGCAAGTAAAGGTTTTGACCTGGATCAAAAAGATATTCTTTACGGAAGCAAATATTTCTTCTATGATAAAGCATATATGCAATTTGTAATTTCTTTTTAGGAGCTAATAAATGGATAAATTTAAAATTACAGGCGGATCTCTTTTAGAGGGTGAAATATTTGTAAGCGGAGCAAAAAACTCCGTTCTGCCGATTATGGCTGCTTCCATACTGAATAGTGGTACAACAATCTTGAAAAATGTTCCGTATGTTCACGATGTTATTACAATGAAGGAGATTCTTGAACACATTGGAGCAAATGTTATACTTGAAAATGATGTTTTAACCATTAATACAAAAAATATTTCAAAGACAGATGCTCCGTATGAACTTGTTAAGAAGATGCGATCTTCATACTATGTCCTGGGAGCCCTGATCGGAAGATTCGGTGAAGCTTCCGTATCTCTTCCAGGAGGTTGCGTTATAGGAGCAAGACCTGTAGACCTTCATATAAAGGGATTTAAAGCTCTAAATGCTAATATATTGTTAGAACATGGCTATATAAAAGTGTTGCCTTCTATATTAAAGGGGGCAAGCGTTTCCCTTGAAGGTTTACATGGTTCCAGCGTTGGAGCAACCATCAATGTAATGATGGCTGCATCATGTGCCGAGGGAAAAACAGATATTAACGGAACCGCTTGTGAACCTGAAATTGTAGATGTAGCCAATTTCATAAATAGTATCGGTGGCGAAATATATGGTGCCGGAACTTCACATATAACAATAAATGGAAAAAAGAAATTTAACAATACAACATATACAATCATTCCTGACAGAATTGAAGCTGGTACATATATTATTGCCGGTGCACTTACTGCAAAAGAGCTAAAAATCAGTAATTTGAATACAGATCATATTGGTGCAATTTTAAATAAACTTTCCGATGCAAGTGTAAAATATAAAACCGAAGGTAACAGTATAATCATTAGAAAGGCACAATCTATTAATCCCGTTAATATCAAGGTTTCAACCTATCCGGGATTTCCGACAGATATGCAGGCTCAATTTAGCATATTGATGACTCAGGCAAAAGGTATCTCAATAATACTTGAAACCATATTTGAGAATAGATTTATGTACATACCGGAATTATTGAGAATGGGGGCTAAACTACGGATGAAAGAAAATAGTGCAATTATTAATGGACCCACGAAACTTGACGGTGCCGAGATTATGGCTTCCGATTTACGAGCATCGGCTGCACTTGTATTGGCTGCTTTAATTGCCGAAGGAGAATCTACAATATCCAGAATATATCATATTGACAGGGGATATACAAAAATAGAATATAAATTAAAAAATGTAGGGGCTTTAATAGAGAGAATAGGATAACAATAGGAGGCAAAATGTTCAATTCATATGATGAGATATTCAAAACTGCAAAACAGAACGGTAAAAAGAAAATGTCTGTTGCATGTGCAGCTGATGAAAATGTTCTAAAGGCATGTTATGAAGCATCAGAAATGGGAATAGTCGAAGCGGTTCTCACTGGAAACAGAAATGATATCAATAAAATTTTAGACAATCTCGGAATTAAAAAAGATTATTTTAAAATTATTGATAGTAAAAGTGATAATGAGGCAATCCTGAATGCTGTTGAGATTGTAAGCAAAAATGAATGTAAATTTATCTTAAAAGGTTATACTCAATCATCCGATTTCTTAAGAGGTGTTCTAAATAAAGAAAAAGGTCTTAGAACAGGAAGGTTATTAAGTCATACAGCAGTTATTGAAATGAAAAAATATAAGAGAATCGTTCAGTTAACTGATGGAGGTATGAATATATATCCTGATATTACATCAAAAATCCAGATACTAAAAAATTCCATTGATCTTGCGAATGATATGGGTATCGAGCAACCTAAAGTTGCTATTTTGGGACCTGTAGAAGTTGTCAATCCCGATATACAGGAAAATCTTGATGCAGCAGTTTTTAGCAAAATGGCTCAAAGAAAACAATTTGGCAATTGCATAATCGAAGGACCCCTTGCAATGGATCTTATTCTTTCAGAAGAATCGGCAAAACATAAAAAAATTGACAGTGAGGTTTGCGGGCAGGCTGATATTATTCTTGTTCCGAATTTGGTATCCGGAAATGCCATTGTCAAAACTATGGTTTATATGGCAGAAATAGAGTTAGGTGGATTGATTTTAGGAGCTAAAGCTCCCTGTCTATTATTGTCAAGAGCAGATACAATGAAAACCAAACTTAACTCGATCGCATTAGGTAATGTTATTACGAATTAATATGAAGATAAAATATATACTATTTTTGCTGCTCTTCCCCTTTCTTATGTTTGCCACAGAATTGGATGATTTTAATATTGCCGTCGAACAGATGAATGATGGGTATTATACAATTTCTATATCATCGTTTTTACAACTTTCAAATCAAGCTGGTTCTTCGGAAATAAAGGAAAAATCTCTTATTCTACTTGGAGAAAGCTATTTAAGAAAAAACGACATTAAAAACTCCTTTAAAACCTTCAATAAATATATAAATATGTATCCCGCAGGTAAACATATTCCATTTGCATATTCCAGGTTAGGGATTATAGAATATCAAAGAGGAAACTATGAAAACGGTATTTACTATCTTAAACTTGCTCTGGAATTTAAAAACATTTCATACAGGGTAGATTTATCTATTTTTCTGGCTGATTGTTACAGACAACTCGGTGATTATAAGAAAGCGATTTATTCGTTAGAGCAAATGATTAAACTTGTAAAGGATGAAAATCTTGACCCGGTTTATATTAAACTTGCAGAGATTGAATCGGAAATCGGAAATAATAAAAAGGCGATTTCCTATATAAATAAGGTAACAGGGAATCCGAAATCACAGTTCTATCACAAATCTAATTACATTGCCGGAAACATTATGTTTAATATGTCCTTTTATGAAAATGCTATAAAATATCTAAGCAGAAATTCAAAAAGCGATAATGATTACAAATATCCCTCTATATACCTTCTCGGAGAAATACATGTTATACTTGGGAATTATTTTACCGCAGAGCAATTGTTCAATAAATTAAGCAATACATCTATGTACAAATATCCCGGTATTTTTGGAAACGGTTGGGTAGCTTTCGAGAGAGAAAATTATACCGATGCACTGAATAATTTTGAAAAGATCCCCGAAAAAGCATCTATATATAAGGATGCTATCTTTTATAAGGCATTATGTTACAAAAAGATGAATGATGAAGAAAGATTCTTAATCTATGCTGACAGTTTAAAACATTACACATCAGATAAATCATTGATTAAAAAAATAGAATATGAGAAATTCGATTATTATCTTTCAGAAAATAGATTCGATGAAGCACAGGAAGAGTTAAACAATCTCAAGAAAACAGATAAACTTTACTATCAATATTCAATGGGGTTGTTATTATACAAAAGAGATAAATATAGCGATGCACTTATTATATTCAAGAGTCTTGTAAACAGTAGTGAATTGAGTGATTTCACCGGGAATATTAAATATAGAATAATTCTTTGCAATTTTAAGTTAAAAAAGTACAATAAATCAATAGAGTTAATAAACAAATGGGATAAACACCTTGAATATTACAGTAATGAAATAACCCTTCTGAAAGGAGACATATATCTAAAATCAGGTAAATATGATAATGTTGTTAATACACTTACCGATTATTATAAAAAAGCAAAAGAACCTTATAAAGAAATCGCTTTAAGAACAATTGCCTGGGCTTATTACAAGGCAAGGAATTATAATAATTCTTATACTAAATTTAAAGAATTTACTAAATATTACCCTAATTCAAAATATATAAACGAAGCATATCTTGAGCTTGGTAATTGTGCTTATAATTTAAACAGAAAACAGGAAGCTCTGAACTATTATAAAATGGTTAAAGGGAAAGATGAAATACAGAAAGCTATATTTAGACAGGGGAAGATATTCTATGAAAAACGCGAATATAGTGAAGCAATACAATTACTTAGATCATTTATAGATAAATATCCTGCATCAAGCGTTGCAGACGATGCTTTATTGTATGTTGCATTGTCATTTTACAATTTGAATCAACCTGACAGTGCAGGGATTTCAGCCAAAAAGGTACTGACTAATTATAAAAATAGTAACAGATATTTTGATGCGTTAGTAATCCTTGGAGATATCTCTTTTAACAATAACAAATATGAAATAATGCAATCATATTTTTCAAATATAATCAAGAATGATAATGATACACTTAGAATAAAACATGCTATTAATTCGTTAGTCGATTATTTTATTAAAATTGATAAGATAAAAGATATTCCGAACTATTTATCTGCAAACTACGGAGAAATACTAAGAAATAATCCTGACTATAACTTTTATGTAGCAGATTATCTTATTATGAAAGGCTATAATAATGAAGCATCTATTTTAATAGATAGGATAATCGAAAAGAAACTAATGAATAAAAAGAAATTCTATCTTGGTAAACTTAAAATCATAAATGGAGATACAATAGGTGGTCTTGCCGATATGAAGCTTCTTGATAGTGAGATTACTCTGAATGAAATTATTAAATTCTATTATGATATATATCAATATGATTCATTAATAAAGTATTCAAGCAACTATCTGTCAAAATACACTTCAAATGATATGATTATTTTCGAAATGGAGTATGC
>CBDVEF010000111.1:0-6099 GCA_965372935.1 uncultured bacterium
TAACTTATTAATTGATATCTCTCCTACTATTTCAACATCCGGCGTATTTATTAGATAATTATATTCCATATTATAATCGATTATAGTTAAATCTAAAACACAATCCTCTGTAAAACCAAATTCTCCTCCCTTGAAACTTACATGTGGATGTTTAACTCTATTTCCAAAAGATTCATAGTATTGAGTTTGAGTTGTGGGAGATGCAAGTATTGCAATAACTCCATCATCATCAATTGATGATGATTTCCCTAAATATATAAAATACCGTTCTTTTGGATTATAATTAAATTTGGGATTAGAATAAAGACTATGTAATATAAAAACGGTCCCCACCCTTAAATCGTTCATTTATTAAAAGATTTTGAATATTCCCAATCTAATAGACGTTTTAGCTCGATTGGTAAATTTACATTTTTCTTATAATCAAACTCATCTGTAAATAAAATTCGGCTATTTGGTTCCCTTTTCCAAGCTTTTCTCCAAGAAGTTATCTCATGTGAACTTTCACTTGCGATTTTCGCTGAAATACCTTTCTCAGCAAAAATATCAATTGTGTTATCAATAATATCAAGTTCAAAATCAGAAAAATAATCCAAATCAGCTTTCCCTTCTGCCTTTACTCTATAAGTAATATTTCCATTTATTATTTTTCCTTTAAAAAATTGGAATAAATCCTCTTTGAGTGTTTCTCTATTTTTATATAATTCTTCCGGAACGGGTCCTTTTTCCATAGCAATATAATTAAGATCAAAAACAGGAACTCCAATCTTTTTAACGCTTTCAACATCTATCCATGCAAGCATTTTATATAATATCATTTGAGGTATATAACTTCTTGTTTTTTTAATATATGCTTTTGCAATGTAATTTATTGCATTATATAGTTTAGCTTTATAAATTGAATTCATCTATACCCCTTTCAATTAATATTTCATATATATAGAATATATATCATTATAATATTTAACTGTCAATAGATAGAATTAATTATTTTGTAGATATTTGTAGATAGGTATAGACATATTTACCATATCATATCTTGAAAGTAAAATGCATAAATGCAAACACCGTCCCCATTAACTCTTTGTCAACTACAATAACTTATAGTAAACCATTATTGCTCTTCTTCATTTTCATTTGCTACTATTTTTTCTTTATCTAATTTATTTTTAATAATTTTTGGAGCTGACTTTTCCCATTTTTTAAGATACTGAACAATACCTCCATAATAATATATTATCATTTTTTCAATAATCTCGACAAACTTTTTTCTATTTGAAAAACTTTTCCCAAAATCTTTTATATATACAATTCTAAACTCACGCAATTCCTTATTTTTTAATTCTTCGATTATATCCTCTATTTTTTCCAGATGGAATCTTTCTAACAAACTACTATTTTTTATAGTCACTTCAATCATTATCTCATTTTTTACAATTTCAAATATATCTGAACTTTTTTTATTACATATGTCAATTTGTTTTTTTAACCATCCGACTTGCCCTCTTAATGTTTTATCTTCAGGTGCTTTCAAACTAATTGACATCTCAATGGTTCTTTTCCTAAATAGTGCACTAACATTAATATCCGATGCCGCACCTTTAATTTTAAATATGGATGACAATTTCATAGAATCAATCAACTTCCTTTTATCATCATCCTCCCTGGCTTTTAGATTTCCTTTATATTTAGGGTTTAAAGAATTAACAAAGGATCCTAATTTTTTACTTAATATAAGTGCCATATCTTTTTCTTCTTGTTGCCAACTACTTACTGTTTCATTTAGATCTGGATCATTTAATTTAATTCTGGTCCCAGAGTTTATTTTTTCAATAATTTCCTTCCAGCCTGGTTTCATTTGATTGAATCCACAAATACCTGATCTATTATCCTCTAAATAGCTTACAACCTCTCTCATAATTTCTACTTGGTCTTTATCTTCAATGTTAATATTATTTTTAAAAAGCAAAATATTAGCTAATGTCAGAAGATATGACCATGAAAAATGAAATAATGAAATATTTTTACAAGATTTTATTTGCAAAGGAAATTGTGTAGGTTCAGAAACAAATTGGTTAGACACAGTAACTAAACGTGGTATCTCATATTTTCTTGCAATTTCAATATATTTTAATATTTGTTTAGAGTCTAACTCTTTAGCTTCATTTTTCATTTCAAATATAGCAGCATCTTTAATGATGCCCCCTTTTACAATTATTGCCAAACCATCAATTCTTGAATCATCAAATAAAGGAAATATTATTTCTGTGTAAACAAATATTTGCCCACCTTTCATCATTTTAAGATCAGACAAAATCATATTACGAAATTCTTTTATCACTCTAACTGAGGATAATATAACTGAAGTCAATGCCATTTCATCGCCTGGTTTTAACATAGGAATTAAACGGGCCGTTCTTAATTGTATTGTCCCATTAAAAATAAAATCATCAAATTCGCTTTTGCTAATTCCAATTAAACTCGTAAATTTCTTTTCCATCGTATTCTCCTAATTTATAGTTTACCTCTATAATTATCCTTTGCCGAGTCATAGATGACAAGAGATAACAAATTATAAAGTCGAGCATTACACATAACTCGTTTATATATAACATAAGATCGAATATACCACATAAGGATGGTATTTACCTTCAACATCATCTCCTTTGTTCTATACTTCGCTTAATTCCTAAATTACCTTTAAATCAATTATACTCAATTCATATATAATGTCAAATAATTTCTTTACCAAGTTTGCAGATAGGTATGGACATATTTACCACCTATTGATATAGAAATTCAAATATAGGTACCCTTCTCTTGCTACTGCAAAAAGGAATAGATTTATATATTACTCTTAATTTGAAAATATTTTAACATATCCTATTCACAATCCGTTTCCGTTGGCGATTGTCGTTCCCAGTTTTCGATTTATGTCTTTAAACTTCCTACTTCTCACCTCTTACTTGTATACTTATTATCACTCTCACCTTAATCCTCTCCCATAAAGGGCGAGGAAATAATACAAACGGGAATATTTATAAAATAAAATTATATATTGAAAATAAAATGCATAAATGCAAGCATCGTCCCCAGACATTCTATTTCATTATTTTTCGAATTCCATAATTAATTTTTCAAATTCTCTTTTGAGTGCGGGCAATTTCCCTTTAATGGTATTCCAAATAATATTCCAGTTTACTCCAAAGTAATAATGGATAATTTTATCTCGCATCCCTGTAATCTTTTTCCATTCAATTTTACTATGTTTATTCTTGAAGTCTTCCGACAAATTCTTCGCCGCTTCTCCAATGATCTCAAAACTTCTTGTAGTAGCACGAGTTAAAACCTCATCCTTCAAATAATCCTCAAAGGTTATCCCTTCTGTTTTATCTATTAAAAAATTTATTTCATCTAATATATGTTTAAGATACGGCAAGTCCTGTTTCATACCACTTGACCTCCTTTTCTATATACGGTTGGATATAAGGACTTATACTTCCATTTGTTATAAGTTCTACCTCTCTACCGAATAAATCCTCAAGGTAAAATACCAAATCCATAAAGTTATCAAAATTAGGATTTTCAAATTCAATGAGAAAATCAATATCACTATTTTTTTTCTGTTCCCCTCTAACAAAAGACCCAAACAATCCTATCCTTTTAACTTCATATTTTTTTAATACTTCTTTATTTTTTTCTAATTTTTCAAGTATTACTTTGCCTGTAAGTCTTTTCGTCCTCATATTATACTCCCATCAATGTTTTGAATTCACTTTCTATTAGTTTATAATCTTTCATAAAGCTATCTCCGTTTATAAAAACCTCATCGGGATTAAAACCCTCAATTTCTTTATCGTTTTCAAAGTCAACATTCTTAAAATGCCTCCATACAATAGAAGTTCTTCTATTATTTCTTTCTCCAAATACAAATATATACCTTCTTCCAGTTACCTCACTTCGTTCGGCACAAGCTTTTAGAAATTTATATCTATATTTTGGGGGTATATCAGAACCTGAGTTCATATATATATCCCTATGGTTAGTGTTACCTTTAACATCATATCTTTTTCACTTTATTCTAAATTTAAGATAAATCTTATTATCTTAAATATCATTTCCTTTTTGTAGACTTCCCAGAAATGTAATTCTCATCCTTATCATAATCATAATAAGATTATATATAATTCATTTTATATTGTCAAATTGTCATATATCATCTCTGGCAGATGGATATAGATATATTTACCACCTATTGATATAGAAATTCAAATATAGCTACCCCTCTCTTGCTACTGCAAAAAGGAATAGATTTATATATTACTCTTAATTTGAAAATATTTTAACATATCCTATTCACAATCCGTTCCCATTGGCGATTGTCATTCCCTGTTTTTCCGATTTTCATCTTTAAACTTCCTACTTCTCACTTCCTACTTGTATACTTATTATCACCCTCACCTTAATCCTCTCCCATAAAGGGCGAGGATATAATATAAACGGGAATATTTATAAAATAATATTATATATTGAAAATAAAATGCATAAATGCAAGCACCGTCCCCGGATATTATTCTTATAGTAAACGAGATAAAGCTAACACAATAACATTTCTTTCAAAAAAGTGAGCGTCACAAACACACCTGTTAATTGCAGTTGTTTCTATTTATCTGAGCAATAGCAATTTCTTCATTTCAATGTAAGTTCCGGTTTCAAGTTTGCAAAAATACACTCCACTTGACAAGTTGTCAGCGATAAAAGTTACACTGTGGCTCCCTGCGGTTTGATGTCCATCGACTAATGTTTCCACCTTTCTGCCAAGTACATCGTAAACCTTCAATCTTACAAAATCGTCTGTTGGCAACTGATAACTGATCACTATTGACGGATTGAAAAGATTTGAATAGTTCTTGGATAGCACAAACTTTCCGTGTATCAGATTTTTTTCATCTTCAATTCCTGTTGGCTGAAGGAACCTTCCGTAAACATCACCATCCGTAAAATTAGAATCAACTCTTGTCACACTTGCAAAAAATTTATTACCTCCGAATCCACATCCTCCAATAGGTGTTTTATTATCTAATGTTTCAAAAATTACAAATGGAGTATCAATCGGGACTCCGGATGTATTATAGAATCTTCCCATAAGCGACGAATTAGAAGACTGTCTCCAGGTTATCAAGTAATTATTATTACCGAAAGCAACCATAGGTATAAATGGAGATTTTGTAGAATCACAGATAGTTATCGTCTCTTCAATTGTTCCCGAGGTAGTAATAAAACGGGCAAATAGGGTCCATTTATTATTGGTATCCGGACATTCGTGAAAAGCAAGTAAATATCTTGTGCCATCATAGGCAAGCGATGTCGGATTGCCGCTGTAATATGGTCCGCCATCAATCAGGAAGTTGTTACCAACCAGTGAACCCGCTTTACTGACAAATTGCCCATAGATGTCTTTGTCACTAGAGGGAATTTTCTCAACCCAAGCAATCAGATAATTTATACCGTCATATGCGATAGAAATTTCACGCGCATAATTACTACTTATTTGTATTTGTCCGCCTAGCAAATTTCCACTCTTGCTAACCATCTGCCCATAGATATAAGAGCTATCCTTAACAAAAACCACTAAATAAGTAGAATCGCTAAAAGCAATACTATGTGATATCATATACTCAACATATACATTTGTAGCAATTGTAAAGGTCTCTCCAACTAAATTACCTGAAGGATTGATGAATCGTCCGTTAACATTATCATTGCTTTCTCTCCAAACGAAGAGATAGTTAGATCCGTCAAATGCGATTCCTATTGCTGTAAAAGTATCGGAATTAGAAATCGAGATTCTGGTTCCGACTAAGTTACCTGTGGTAGAGATCAACTGGGCAGTAATACTATATTGACCAAGAGTATCACCCAATATACCTGCCAAGTAGTTTGTTCCGTCAAAAGGACCGATACCACCAAATGTAGTGTCGCTTCCCACAGCAATTGGAAATTCTTGTGCTTTAACAGTTACCGGCATTAAAATAATACAGGCAATTGTCATCAAACTGATAAAATATCTTTTAAACATGATGTGAACCTCCTTTCGCT
>CBDVEF010000112.1:0-6035 GCA_965372935.1 uncultured bacterium
TAAGAGAAAACAAATATATAGGTGAGGAATATATCGTTGCATCAGCTTTAAGTAGAGAGGGAGAGGATTTCGGATATATTGTAGCAATAAATAACAGTCCTTTTTTGAGATCATTTGATGACACTCTTAATATTTTGAATGCATATGCATGTAAGGTAGCAGAAGTAATAAGTACTGTTCTCTCGATTGAACTTTCTCGTTATGATGCTTTAACCAGACTGAAAAATAGAGAGTCATTAGATAAAGAGATAAAAGATGAAATTTATAAAGCGATAGTCTTTAAGAAGAATTTTATAACATTTATGATAGATATTGATGATTTCAAAGAGATCAATGATGTTTACGGTCATCAATTAGGTGATTTTATTTTAGTGAATATTTCTAATATATTAAGAAGTCAAACAAGAGAAACCGATTTAATATTTAGATATGGTGGAGATGAATATTTGGTTATAATCGGGAATATCAATCGTAGCAGTGTAGAGAAGTTTGCAGAGAAGTTATTGGAGAAGGTGCGAAAACAAAATGTAATATACAGGCTGTCAGGATTGAAAATAACAATATCGATTGGAGGATACATTTTCAAAGGTAGTAAATATTCGGAAGATCCTGAGTCATTTAGCTCAAAAGAGATAATAAAAAAAGCTGATAAATCGCTGGATAAAGCAAAATATGCAGGAAAGGATAGGTTCTGTCTCTATAATGAAGGGCAAGAAATATGACATAATTATCATTGGTGCAGGACCGGCAGGTCTTTTTGCAGCATATGAATTAATTGATTCAGGCAAATCAATATTAATAATTGATAAAGGTAAATCTGTAGATTTAAGAAAATGTCCCTTATTAGAAGGAAAAACAGACAAATGTATTAATTGTAAACCTTGTGGTATAATGAGTGGAGTAGGGGGGGCAGGTCTGTTTTCAGATGGTAAATTAAACTTTATTCATAAATTAGGGAAAACAGATCTTACCGAATTTATGAATGAAAATGATGCCCGTAATTTAATAGATTACACAGAAACAATATTTAATAAATTTAATATGACAGGTGAAGTATTCCCCACCAATATGGAAAAAGCAAAGAAAATCAGAGGGGAAGCTAAAAGAGCAGGTATTGATCTGTTAATAATCAAACAGAAGCATCTTGGATCAGATAGATTGCCTGATTATATAACGGGTGTTGTGAGTGAATTGGAGAATAGAGGTGTTGAGATAATAGTAGATAGAGAGGTCTTAGATCTCATTGTTGTTGATAATACGATAAAAGGGGTTGTTACGGATAAAGGTAATATATTTAGTGAATATATTATCGCTGCCCCAGGTAGAATAGGTACCAGATGGTTAGCTAAGGTGGCTGATAAATTAAACATTCAAACAAAACAGAGAGGTATTGAAGTAGGCGTAAGGGTGGAAATTCCAACAGAGGTATCACAATCAATCACGGATATTATATATGATCCAACATTTTTTATATATACGGATACATATGACGATCTTATCAGGACATTTTGTACTAATAAAAATGGTTTTGTTGCGAGAGAGAGTTATGCTGATTTTGCATGTGTAAATGGATATGCTAATAAAGATACAAAAAGTGAAAATACTAATTTCGCCTTTATTTCAAAAATCGTTTTAACACACCCTGTCACTGATACTTACGAATACGGATTGTCTATAGGTAGACTTTCATCTACGATTGGAGGAGGAAAACCAATTATTCAACGCCTTATTGATTTAAAAAGGGGAAGAAGAAGTACATGGGAAAGAATTAATAAGAGTTATGTGAAATTGACATTTAAAGATGTTACACCAGGAGATATAAGTATGGCTCTTCCCCATAGAATTGTTACAAATGTGTTAGAGGGGCTTGATAAATTGAATAGAATTATTCCTGGAGTGGCATCAAATGAAACATTGATTTATGCTCCCGAAATCAAATTCTTTAGCGTTCAGATTAGTACGAAAAGTAGGTTTGAAACATCGGTTAAAAATTTATTTGTAGCTGGAGATGGTGCAGGTGTTTCCGGTAATATTGTTGGAGCAGCTGCTACCGGAATTTATGCTGCAACAGGTGTTAAAAAACAAATATTATGAAAGTATTTCTTCCTAAAAGGCATTTATTGCATTCCCCCGAAAAAGAATATAGTAATGGTATTTACAGATCTTATAGAGAAACTCCGGATAGAATAGAAAATATTATTCATACATTACTGCATAATGAAAAATTTAGTATTGAGGAATTTGACGGTAGAGAAAATCTCAGTAAAAATAATGTGCATGAAAATGGAATGATTCAATTATTTAAAGATATTAATTTTAAGAATTATATAATTCCTGATACATTTAATATAAAAAGAAAAAGTAAAGAACCCACAGAATATGAGGCTATACTGGGATCTTATCTTTTTGATACTGCTGCCCCTTTTGGTCCTGAAACATATAATGCACTTGAAAATTCATTTTATACAATAAAACAAGCTGTTAAATACTTAAGAAGAGATAAGAAAAACACCTATTTAGCCATAAGACCACCGGGACATCATGCAGGATACGATTTTTTTGGTAGATATTGTTATATTAATAATGCGGCAATAGCATCTTCATTGCTGAAAAAGTACGGTAAAGTTGCAATTCTTGATATTGATTATCACCATGGAAATGGAACACAGGATATTTTTTATTATACAGACACTCTATATATATCCATTCATGCCAATCCTGCATATGAATTCCCATATTTCTGGGGATATGAGGATGAAATAGGGGAAGGAGAGGGGCATGGATTTAACTGCAATATACAATTGCAAAAGAATTCAAGTAAAAAAGAATATTTTTTTAAATTAAAAAATGCATTAGAAATCATATCATCTTATTCCCCAACATTCCTTGTTCTATCATTAGGACTTGATATTTATAAAGATGATCCTATTGGATCATTTGATATAAACAGGGATGATTTAAATGAAATTGGAATGTTGATAAACATTTTAAATATTCCAACATTAATAGTACAAGAGGGGGGATATAATATAAATGATATTGGCAAAAATGCAGAGGCAATATTAGAACCTTTCAGCGAATGATTCCAAAGCTTAAAATTCTATTTTCTGTCCTATTCTCTTTTCTATACGAAAAGAAAGAGTCGTTATTATGAACAGTGCAAAATCCACTATCAGTAATTTTTGAAATTGAGTTATCTTCCATTTGATGAATTAAAACTGATTTTAAATCCAAATACAGTTTATTGTCTCTCATATTTAAGTATTTTTTATCAAATTTATTTAATATATCAATCCCTACTTGATAACAATCTTTACATATTCCGGGTCCTATTATAGCATTTATTTCTTTTATATCATTATAATTTTTCTTTATCGATCTTATAGTTTCCGAAAGGATATTTTTTGATATACCTCTCCAACCCGCATGCAACAATGCTATAAACGGAACATTCTTTGAATAGAGAAAAACAGGAAAACAATCAGCTGTAAATATGGCAGGAATAATATTTTTTTCATCGGTAAAAATAGCATCACCTATATAAAATCCCCGTCCTCTAATCCTATTAGATACAGATGAATGGATCTGTTTTGTGATAATTATGTGTTTATAATTTGGAATCAATGATTTTATTGCGGGGATATAGGTTTCGGAGTTCTTGACTATTTTATACTTCTTTGTTGTAAAATAGAATTCTATGAAATCATCGTTAAAGCAATAGATGTCATTATATTTTTTGATCATTTGCATTTCTAATATCAAAAATTTTCAATTCTATTGACTCATTTCCCATATAGCTGTTTTTATAGATAGTATAACAAATGTCGATTTCATTATTTGTTATAAAATCCAATAAATGTCCTCCACCAAAGGCAATAGCGTTAATATTTTTCCCGTTTTCTCGTAGAATAATTTTTAAATGCTCATTGCCTACGATTCGTGGTTTCCCGACTATATTTACATTATATGTAATAAATACAGGGGGGGGATTCCCTGCCCCAAAAGGAGTTAATTTTTGAATATCATTATAAAACTCTTTATCAATAACAGAAAAGGGGATTTCACAATCAATTACTATCTTGCTCTTAATATCGGATATTTCCAAATCCAATGCTACTCGATTCAGGCAATTTTCAAGATTCCCAAGTTTATCATTTTCTATTAATAATCCTGCTGCCATAGCGTGCCCACCATAGCTTTTTAGATGTATTTCACATTTTTGAAGAGCATTAAAAAGATTGAAATTATTAACACTTCTTCCGGATCCTTTCGCAAATTCATTGTTCATAGACAATAGAATTGTTGGTTTGTTATATTTCTCACATATCCTTGAAGAAACAATACCCAATACCCCTTCATGCCAATCTTTCCTGAACAGTACTATAACATTACACCCCTCTTTTATCTTTTCTTGAGCCATTAAGTCTGCCTCTTTAAGGATTATTCGATCAATTTTCTGTCGTTTTCTATTTGTATTTTCTAATTTCTCAGCTAAGATTTTTATCTCATCAAAATCTTCTATTGTTAATAATTTATAAGCCTCATCAGCTTTTGACAATCTTCCCATAGCATTTAATCTTGGTCCTAATATAAATCCAATTGCGTAAGTATTTAATTTACTCTGGTTTATCTTCGATGATTCAATAACAGCTTTAATCCCGGGAAGAGGAGATTCTTTAATAAGTTCAATACCTTTTTTAACAAAGTATCTGTTTTCATTTATAATAGGCATTACATCCGCAATACTACCTATGGCAACAAGCTGAATCAATGGGGTCATATCGATACTATAAGAATATTTTTCATTGACATATTCACAGAATTTGAATGCAACAAGGCATCCGGATATTTCCTTAAATGGATAGACAGAGTCTTTTCTCATAGGATTGATTATTGCAAGGGCATCCGGCAATGTGTCTTTTGCTTCATGATGATCAGTGATAATAACATCGATATTGTAGCTATTTGCTAAACTAATTTCATCAAAAGCACTGATTCCATTATCAACCGTAATGATAAGATTGATATTATTTTTCTTTGCATATGATATCCCCTTTGTTGACATTCCATATCCTTCGCTAATCCTGTCATTTATATAATAAAAAGGTTTAATGTCGAGTTTTGAAAGAAATCTTGTAGTAATAGATAATGCTGTTATACCATCTGCATCGTAATCACCGTATATGAGAATATTTTCATTGTTTTTAATTGCCTTATGAAGTCTTTTAGCACCCTTTTCTATATCAGGTAGTAAAGAGGGAGGGTTTACAATAGAATGATTGGAATCCAGAAATTTAATTATTTGACTTTTCGAAAGAAACCCTCTTCTCGAAAGTATGTCAATCGTAATGGGATGTATATGTTCAATAGAGATATATCTAAGTGGCTTGGTTCTAATTTCCCAAATATTATATTTTGGCATATTAATGAAATTTAAATAATTTTTTTCCTCGAGCAACTATATCATTTAATGCATCCTCAAAATATGTAGTATTTTGACTTATTCCAATAGGAATCTTTTGCTGATAAAATCTCCATGATTTTTTTATTTCCGATCCAATTAGCTCTACTAAATTACCCTGTTCTAATCCTTGCTTTACCTTATCGCCATAATATAAAGTAATGTCTTTTGCAAGGGCTTTAGCGAGTTTTTTTGCTTTTTCATGTTCCTTACTCTCTATATCTGAAATCACTCCCGGCGTGACTCCTGCTGCTGTTTCTATCTCGATCTCTGCCTTTTTAATAGATGTTTCCGTCACATTAGCAAGAGATTCATCTGTTGAAAATAGTGATGCAAAAGATTTGTCTGAGACATTGGATGATTTCTCTTTATTATCAGTTGAGGTTGGCGGCTGAATAGGGGATTCCTTTTCAATTGTTTGTGGCTTTGATTCCCCGGAAAGGGTTTTAAATTTTTCCCATAGAGCCGATATCTTGTCATTTGATGCATTGTGATGTGTATCCTCTGTTTCCTTAAAGTCGTGAATATATGTTTTCTGGGCAGCTGATAAAGGTTCGGCAACCTCCAAAGATCC
>CBDVEF010000113.1:0-6031 GCA_965372935.1 uncultured bacterium
ATTGTTATAAGTCCGATTAATCGCTTGTTGTCATCTATAATTGGTAATTTCTCAATCTTGTATTTTTGAAGTAATTTCTTAGCATTTTCGAATGTAGTTCCCTTTTCTGCTGTTATCAATTTACTTTCCTTTGTCATTCGTTTCTCAATATTCTCTTCCAAATTGTCAAGAAATATAATATCTCTTTTTGTAATAATACCAATTATCTTTAATGTTTTATCTATGATAGGTATACCTGATATTTCATATTTATGCATCAAATCGATTGCTTCATGGATTTTATTTTTAGGACCAAGTGTAACAGGATTGGTGATCATTCCACTTTCATATCTTTTGACCTTATCTATCTCTTCAGCCTGTCTTTCAATAGACATATTCTTATGAATAATCCCTACCCCTCCCTCTCTCGCCACAGCAATTGCCATTTTGGATTCGGTTACGGTATCCATTGCTGCGGATACAATAGGAATATTCAATTTTATATTCCTGCTGAATATCGATTCGGTTATAATATTCCTTGGCAATACATCGGATTTTTGAGGTATTAATAGAACATCATCAAATGATAACGAAAGAGGGATCTTCTTGTCCATAACTCTCTATCTATTTAATTAGAATTGAAACGGGGATTATTACGCAATAACCCAGAACAAGAAGTATAGGTGCTAATGTTATAGAACCGTTTGCCAGTAAGATGTATCCGAGAAATATCGAAGCTAATCCACCAATAAATGTTAAATAATTTTTCTTTTGAAATTCAATATTAAATATTTTATTATTTGATAGTTTACTAGCTTTTACTCTCATGTTAAGTTTATTCTTCATAATTTTCTCCTATTTTATTCTTTTAGATATACCATTTATAATCATATATATATATATATCGGGAGATAATATATTATCATTAAAAGTAATAAATCCCGTTGTTCCCCAAAATCCTTCCATATTGTTAAGCTCATTTCTTAGGTTTTCATTATTTTTTAACGATTTTATAAGCAACCCGGCATCATATCCATAAAAGGATGCCATACCTGGAGATATTTTATACTTTTTTCGATATTCCTTTGTTACCGTACTTCTTAATAATTCCTGTCCCATCCAATTTTCTTTTGAATAGATAACACTATCTATATAAGCACTTGCCAATCTAATCACCTTATCATTACCCCATTCATTTAAACCGACAATCCGGGCTCCAATTCCATAATACTTTAACTGTGTTGCAGCCATAATCAAATTATCAGGTGAACCGTTAATAAATATAACATCATATCCAATACTATCATAAACTACTTTAAGACTCTCCATCTGCACTGAGAAATCTGTTTCGTTCGTTGAGTAAAATTCTTCACGGATTATTTTTCCTCCCTTTGATTTGAAAAGTGTTTCAAAAGCTCTCTTCTCATCTAAACCATTTGCTGAGTTAACATTGAATATTGCAGCTGTCTTAATATTGTTTTTAATTAAATAATCAGCAAGTATATTAGCCTCTTCTCTAAGCCCTTTTCTAAATTGAAATACATTCTCTCCGATACTTGATATTCTAATATCTTTAGCCATAGGTAATACAATTGGGACATTTTCCTCATTACTTAGTATCGAAGCGGCTATACATGACATACTAAATAATGGACCTATTACAATATCAGGTTTATTTTTCAAGAATTGCTTTTTTAAACCTGAATATGCCTCAATCGGATCCCCTTTTGTATCATACAAAGCTATATTCGATTTATCAAAATCAACAGCCAATTTAAAGCCATTAAGAAAATCCAGAGCAATTGTCGAACCTGTATTTGAAAATGGTAAAAGAAGTGTTATTATTATATCTTTTTCTTTTGCCCTTTCTTCATAAGGAGCAATTAATTTTATAATTTCTGAACTTGCATATAATCTTTTCAACTGTTTTATATAAAATGATTTCAATGTGTTTTCATTCAAACTATGTAATCTCTTTATTATAAAATACAATTCTTTATCCGTATACTTTATCTCTTTCGGGTGTAATGATGTTATTTTTACAAATTCCTTATCATTTGATTTGTTTAATATCGAATTAACCTTTTTCCTTGATAAACCACCATATTCTCTACTCTTTTGTAATTGAATAAATAATTTGTAAGAATTATACCACTCGTTAAGATGAAATCTATTGTCAGCCCTTAAAAATAAGAATTCATCTTTATAAACTGTAATGGTTTTTAATTGATCTAATATTGAATCCGAGCGTGTATGTTCCCCTTTTTTGTAATACAATAATGCTTTATAGTAATTTATCTGATTGAGATAATTCGTTTCATCGTATTTTATTGATATATCATTAATCAATTTCTCAGCTTTTTTATATTTATCATTCAGTATAAGACTACGAACTTTCTGTATATCCTGACCGAATTCAGATTGATAACTAATCTCCTTTCCCGGTTCGAATCTGCATGATTGAAGAAATATTAATATAACTATACTAATTATAAAGTAAAAATATTTCATACATGGATATTACATGTTTATACCCGAATTGTCAATATATTACAACAAATGTGTACAATAGTTACAATTTACAAGTATCAAGTAAAAAGTTGCAAGCTCGTAAATCGTAAACCGTAAATTCGTGGTTGCATCTTCCCTACTTTTAATAAGTTTGAGAAAGTAAACGACTGACCCCAATTTTTTCCTTTACTTCTCTTTTAGACCACTAAACCGTCATATGCGATTTCATAACCATGCTTTTTTCCATATTCAACCATTTTAGAATGTATTGGATTTCCTTCATGAGATATATGAGTAGCAAATATTCGAGCATTCTTTTTTAGCAGATTTTGGTTTCCCATTCTTAGTATATTCTCAATAAATTGGTTAGCATTTAAATGTCCCCTGCCATCTATATTTGGACCGTAAGTGTGGTCAAGTATTACGATATCAAATCGAAGCTTTTTTTCGTAAAAACCTTTCCATGTTTCTTCAGGTATAATATCAGTATCAGTGCCATAAAAAACTGTGTAATCATCTTCCGTAATCGTGTATAAAAGCGAATTGGCTGATCTATCGTGATTTGTTGAAAATGCTGAAATCCGATATCTTCCTGCCTTAAAAGATTGAAGAGCTTTAACAGGATAAACATTTAAATTCAAGCGTTTTTGCTCTTTAAGATCAAGGATGTCGCTGATATAACCTTCACCCCTCAACATTTCTGACATTTTATTAAGTGTAGCATTTGAAGCGTATAATTTTAATTTGGGGACGTTTTCAACTGCATATTCCGGAATGCGAGTACTAAAATGTGATGCATCAAAATGATCTGAATGCGAGTGAGTTTGAAGACAATATCTGACATCTGCTATGGAAATACCATACTTAAATGAAGCGGACATAATATCAGGACCAAGGTCTATTAATAAATCTCTATTGATAAGTAAAGACGATCTCATTCTGAAATCACGACCACCAAGTTTTCGAACTTGTTTACACACTTTACATCTACAGAACATTAATGGACATGAAGTCGCTGCTGCTGTACCTAAAAAAGTGATTTTCATAATGCTTATTTCTAATTTATGTTAATTATAAATTGAAATGTTTCTCCTACTATAAATTATATACCTATATGCCAATTTGTCAAGAAAATTTTGGGATTATAGGGTAGATAATTATGGATAGATCCTGAAATAAATTCAGGATGACATATTCGCAATTCGTTATAAATTAGTGAAATTAATATAAATATTTATTTCACTAAACCCATCATATGTTATCGCGAGGAGTGAAACGACCTGTCTGCGTGCAACGCACATGCAGGGGAATCAATCTAAATTCATTCTTATGGGATTGTTTCACTTCGTTCGTAATGACTTGGTTTCTCTCTTTCGTGTAATTAGTCCTAATTCGTGAAATAAATTGTAAATTATTCTCTTCCCCTTAGTGAAATTCGTTGTTTTTCTCCCTCTCCTCTGTTATCTCTTCCTTTCGTGAAATTATTCTCTAATTCGTGAAATTAAAAGGTAAAATATTGTCTCCTCTCTATTAGTGCAATTCGTTGATATTCTCTTTCCCTTTTCGGCTGGTGTCTGATGTCTGAAGTCTGATGTCTATTACTATTTATTAGTGAATTCGTGGTGGGTCTCCCCCCCTGTCCTATAATAAAGTATTTGAAAACCTCCCCACTCTATTTTGCACTTTGACATTCTCCCCTAAAAGTAATATATAAGTATATGGAGGAAAACTATGATAATTTACCACATTTCGGATATACACATAGGGAGCTCATACTTCGTTGAAGAATACGGGAAAAAAGTTATAAAAACAATAAATAATGACAATTGTGATATCCTTGTTGTTACCGGTGATCTTACACATGAGGGACATTACATTGAATATAAAATGGCTCGGGAATATATTGATAAAATTAAAAGTAACGATAAACTTATCATTCCGGGAAATAATGATTCAAGAAACGCCGGTTATTTAACATTTGAAGAAACCATTGGGACAAGGACTAAATTTATAATTAAAGGTAATGTCGCCATTCTTGGTCTTGATTCAAGTTCACCGGATATTGACGACGGACATATCGGAAGAGAAAATTACCCAATGATAAAAAGATTCTTTACAGATAATGATAATAAGATAAAAATTATGGCTCTCCATCATCATCTAATCCCAATTCCTAAAACAGGAAGAGAACGCCATATACCTGTAGATGCTGGTGATATCCTTAAACTTATAAAGGATCTAAATATCAATATGGTGATAAGTGGTCATAAACATGTTCCCTTCATTTGGAAACTTGAAAACACATACTTTATCACAGCAGGAACAGCAACTACAAACAGAACAAGAGGTAATCAAAAACAATCATTTAATAAAATTGAGATAACAGATAAAAACATAAAGATTTATTTTATAAACACACCTACAGGTAGTAAAGAAAAGGTTCTGGATTTTAATGCAAAATAAAAATGCATTTATAGGCATTGATGTCGGGGGAACATATATTAAATCAGGTATTGTAACCGATGGATTAATCGAAGAAAAACTAATTGAGAAATCTCCCGATAATTTGGAATCTTTTATTGCGTTTATAGAAAGAATATATAAAGATTCATCAAAATATTGTAATATTATTTCTGTTGGTATTGGAATTCCCGGAATATTTAATCATAAAGAAAATATAATGAAATATGCTACACCTTCCCTATCCTATCTCAATGAAGTATCCATTAAGAAAGAACTTGAAAAGCATTTACATATTCCTGTTTTTATTACGAATGATGCAAATATTGTAACAATCGGTGAAATGAAGTTCGGTATTGGTATTAAATTGGATTCAGCAGTATGTTTTACACTTGGTACCGGTATCGGGGGAGGAATTTTCTATAGAGGTAAACTCCTTATCGGGGATAAAGGATTTGCAGGGGAATTCGGACATATTAATGTAAAGGATAATGGTCACATATGTTCTTGTGGTATAAGAAAGGGATGTATTGAAAATTACTTCTCCATTTCCAGCATAACTGGTGATATAGAAAATATAAAAGGGAAGCATTATTCAATGCACGATATACTGCATCTGGCAAAAGATAATGATAGTGATGTAATAAATTTGCTTGGGAATTCTGCATATCTGCTTGGTAAAGCAGTGGCATCAATTCTTCTTACACTTGATATAGAGACAATAATTCTTGCAGGCGGTCTATCGAGATTCTATGATTTTATTATTCAAGATATACGAAAAGGGATATCGGATTATGCATATACTACTGATTATACGGAAATTAATATACTAAAATCCTCTATTCTTGAAGATGCAGGTATCTTAGGAGCATACCTACTTGCAAAAACCGAGGGAAAAATATTATTTTAAGAGGTATTTAAAAAAATAATCCTTATTCTTGAATTTTATCTATTTTATAGTTTCACCTTTCTTTATTTAAATTTACTTTTTTTGATATTATCATACTCTTTTTCTGATAAATCTAAATTAAACCTTTCCGAACTACGAACTCCATGAATTCTCCCTTTACCTTTAAGTCAG
>CBDVEF010000114.1:0-6021 GCA_965372935.1 uncultured bacterium
CGTTCCACTGGCTCCCAGCCATCACCCGGAGCTTTATTCAGATATCTCTTGCATCTATTTATATATATTAGAGTTATATAATCATCTGTTTTATCAAAAATAATTTTGAATTCTTTTAAAGCTTCTTTAAAATTCCTGTTCCTATATAATTCGATAGAATTGTGATATCTTAATAATAATTCTTCATTAAAGTTACTTTGAATATTCATCGGTTGATAAATATCAACAGTTTCCGTTTTTCCTTTAACAATAATTGTATCTATAAATCTTGATTTGATTTTATTTTTAATATAATTTTCAGTATTTTTACTATACATAAGATATGAATGATAGAATTTGTTTATCGATTCAAGTCTCGATGCAAGATTTACACTATCCCCCATAACGGTATAATTCAATCTTTTCATTGTTCCCATATTACCGATTAGCATTTCTCCCGTATTTATACCTATCCTGGTTTTTAGTTTTGAAACATTATATTTTTTACTTAGTTTATCAATTAATTCCTGAGATTCTATTAACTTTATCCCTGTTTTGACAGCTGAATATGCATGATTTTCAAGAGAGATAGGAGCCCCGAATACTGCCATTACAGCATCCCCTTCATATTTGTCTATCATACCGCTATTTTCAATAATTATGTCTGTAACAATTGTTAAATATTCATTTAACAATTTAGTTACAACATCAGGTTTAAGAGGTTCGGATATTGTTGTAAATCCCTCAATATCCGTAAAAAGAACACTGAGCTCCTCTACCTCTCCCCCTAAGTTCAGTTTGTCAGGAGAGACTATAAGTTTATTGACAACATCCTCAGAAACATAATGTTGAAAAAGATTTTTTATTAATGCCCGTTCTTTTCGAAGTTCAAGCCCTGTAAAAACTATATTAAAAAGATAAATCAATGTTATAAATACTATTAACTCAAGTAATATTATTTGTATATCCTGATATATAAAAAAGTATAGTGCCATAAATACTACAATAAACAAAAGTAATATCTCTAATATGGAACTCAATAATACATTTTTTCTTGTAAATGATTTAACAATAATCAATCCAAGTATTATCATTAAAATTACGTTTAAATGAAATGGTATATTATCTATTTTTCTGTTATGAAAAAGTGTAAGAAAAGCAGATGCATGATACTCCACTCCACTCATCAAACCCTTATTATTATCAATTGTTTGATAATAACATGGGATATAATCATGTAATTCCGATAGCGATGATCCTACAAAAACAATTTTATCTTTGAATGTTTGATCATCAAGATATTCATAAAATGCATCAACATCAGTACTTACATCTGTTTCAGGTAATTGGAATGTTGAATCATCAATAACCGACCAGAATGAATATCTCTGTATATATCCTGGAATTCCTAATGGCATTACATTAAATAAATTATCCTCTATTCCGGAATCATTTCCAAGAGCATTTATAGCAGAATAAGCGAGACTGGGTATTGTGTTGTTATCTATTGTAAAGTTTTTAAAATAGTGCCTGACTATTCCATCCGGATCATAAGGGATATTAATCAAACCAGTTGATAAAGCATTATCACCAAGCTCCTTTATCGGCTTGATTAATGATTGATAATTCAAATTATTTTGGCTATAAAAGGATATTTTTGACGCTAAAATTACATTATTATATCTTTTTAATATATTTGCAAATTGCATGTCCTCTTTCCCTGAAGATTCAACATCGAATTCAATATCAAAGACAATTAATTTTGCACCTGCCGTATTAAGATTTTGAACCAATCTGCCATAATAACTTCTTGGCCATGGAAAACGCTTCTGTAACATTTGATAGGAATTATCATCAATATCAATTATTACAACATCACTATCACTTGCAGGATGAATAATATTGTATAAACTTGTTTCTATATCAATAACTTTGAATTCCAATATGTGTATAAATGAAATTTTAATACTTAATAATGCTATAATAATAGCTATTATCATTAAAGGAACATTGTAAATCCAGAGTTTCCTATTAAAAGACATAAAATAATTTAAAATAAATTTTGAATAATCCGAAACTTGAAGAATTCAAACTGCTTTTTTGAAGATATATACCAAGCGTTGGCTTTATATCCCTATAATCATATGATACTTCATCTGTATTATAGATATATGACGAGTTTCCTGATTTAAAAAATCCCAGATTACTATAACCAAAAATATGATTATTATTTATTCCCGCACCTCCTGATAAACTACACTGAAGTCCATTTAGATTTGAGTGACTTATCTGTGTCATACCTGAAATATTGATTCTCTTATTCAGATAATTTCTATTTGATAGATATATAGTATTTATTGTTTCATTTGGTAAAATATCCAAAAGATCCATAATAATATTATTCGTATATATTATAGATAATGGTTGCAGCCTCCAAATATTATAACTTCCTCCAATTGTTGTATAATAATTATTTATATTTGAGCTAACTGAATAAAGGTATAATGATTTTGTATTTGTAAAGGATATATTCGAAAAAATATATCCTTTGGAAATGTTTTTTGAAAAATATAGATTAATATTTTTTAAATTTTGGTTTTCAGGATACTTAAAATCTATATTGCCAGTGAAAGTAATGCCTGAAAAGAATAAACTGTTATATATTCTAAAGCCATGTTCTTCCTGATTTGTTCTATTAAAGGATGCATTTATATAACCACTTCCCATCCTGTAGTATTCAAAAATCACACGATAAATACCTTTATTAAATTCAATACCTGTAATATTAGATAGAAATGGCAATCCATTGAATGTCAAAGGAATAGTGCTGGGATTTAAATGAAAAAATAATAAATTAAAATCCATCAAACTATCAATGAAATAATTATCGTTTGTTGTAAGAGAAATAGAATTACTTGTGTAAAAATGAAAATATCCGACAGGGATTTTGACAGTAAAATTCGATACAATATTTTGAATAGGAGAAAGCCCTAAATCTATAGAATTTGTATCATCTCTTATATAAAGAAAACCTATCTTAATAGCTTTGCTGTCGAAACCAAATGATGTAACAACCTCTCGAAATATACCAAATGTTGTATCAGTTCCGATAATGCTACTCTCTTCCCTCTCTTCCTTGGAACCATTGAATAAATAGAATTTCTTTGCCGATAATGTTACCCCTCTCAGTGATATACTATTTAAATAATTTTCAGTATAGTTTGTAAAAAAATCCCCAATATAAACATCTAACCAATTATTCTTAAAACCAACATATATTTTATTACGATAACGATTATGGATAAGAAAATTATATCCTGATCCAATAATGCTGTTTCCTACATCCATTGAGATATCAGCAATGGAATACCCGTTAAAAAGAGTAGTATCTTGGTTATTATATAGTGAACTGTCTCCCGAATATATGTTTAAAGTAACATTATTATCCATAGATCCTTTAAGTTGCATATTGTTTTTATCATAGATATAAAAATTTCTTTCCAAAGCCATTTTATCATTCACCGATATTTCGATTTTATGACTCCCTCTTTTTAGTTTTTTGCTTTCAAACACATATACAACATTATCAGGAAAATCAATACAATTCTCCAATTTGCTATCGATATAAACAGTTATATTTTTTATATCTTTTAAATCCGCATTAAATAAACTAATCGATATTAGCACTTTATTATCCGTATATGTTTCCCCTTCTTCCGGGTCCAATAACATTATTTGCAGCTTCTTTCTTATAATTTTAACAATATAAGGATTAACTGCACTTTGCAAATTAATTATAGTTGTATTTTTATATTCCAGGTAGTAATAAATAAAGTCAATATCCTCAGGGACAAAATATCGATAAGTATATCTGTTTTGCATTTTATTCATTTTATAAGCAACATACTTATTAACTCTATCTGTTTTTATGTAAATATACATTTCTCCTATTGAATCGGCACCAATAGTACTTGTTGAGAATTCATATAGTTCTTGTGCTTTAAGTTCTAATATCGGTTCATGGTTGATTATTTCACTATTGAGTAGATGCGAAAAGAGTAAGGCAATAGTAACTAAAAACAATAATCTATTACTTCTCTTCATAATCTAATTCAATTGTTTTTCTCCTGTTTCTCTGGTCCAAAATTTCTACTACTAATTTATTTGTTCTCATTTGTCTTTTATCAACTAATTTTGGAGCGGATCCTTTGGTACAAATTGCACTTTCCCCTTTATTTACAGGAATTTCACCTTTGTCATTGAATAAACTTACTACCCCATTATATGTAGATAGAAAAGTCGTATCATTCTTAAAAGATAAGTCGAATTCGGTTCCCTTAATAGATGCCGTAGCTGTTGGTGTATTTATATCGAATTCCCCACTACTTCCTTTTTTGACAATAGCCATAATATCCCCGACTTTCAGGAATAGTCTCTTTTCAATCTTACCGTTGTTTATTTTTCCTTGAATTTTTATAGTTGAATTCTCTTTAATTGCAACAATATCACCTTTGTCGATAAATTTTATTATAGCCAAACCCTTTTTATCCACTTTGATTATATTGCCATTTAGGATTCTATCACCTCTTTTTACATCCACCCACTTGTTATCCTTCTGAACCCGGACAGTTCCTTTTATCTTAAGAAAATATGCAATTATCTGATTTGTATCAGAGGCAAATAAAATAATATTTAATACAATTATTGTTAATAATACTATTCTTAACTTCCTCATTTTGTCACCCCCGCCTGTACAATTTTACTTTTATCCAAATTATCAATGATCTGTTTTAATTCCTGTCTGGAAATACGCTTATCATTTAATTTGATATCTACAATTTTGCTTTTATTCGATATGTCACCTATGTCCAAAAGATGTTTTAATCTTTTAATAATCATTTCATCGGTAATATTGCTAATGCCACCATACACAAAATATAACGGATCACTTTTAACGATTCTCCCTCCCGAGCTTGTTATAATATATCCTGTAACCTGCCATATATACATTTGTCCTAATTTAAGTGGTGGGGCGGTTTGAGGATAATTCAATGATCTTGAAGAGAGATTTTCTGCTTTAAATATTGGATTTGTCCCAATATTAAGGCCGGAAACAATTGATGGAGAATATTCATATAGATAAAAATTGTAAGCCATACTAATGTGAGAATTCCAAATAAACTTAATTGAAGAAGTATTAATCAGAAATGGCTGGTTCATATAAATCGTTCCCGGGAATATAGATGTTATTGTGATTGAATTTATAATAGTAAATTGGTCACTCCACATAGACAATACATTATTATAACTATCTAAAACCTCTATCCTAATATAGTATATATCTTCCGGCAACTTCCCTCGAGATAGTGTCTCATTAATCAAACCTTCAAGATTTGGATTTATCTCAAAATTTGATAATACAATTTGTTTAGGATTATTGGTAATTGTATTATTCTGGAATGACCAGATTTCATGAGGATTCATTGGAAATTGATTTGTGCTTAGATATGTTATCTCTCCAAACCTTTTAGAGGAAAGTGTTATCATCAAATGACAATATGCTGTTGTATCAGCATCGTTGTTAACAGTAAGCGTAAAGAGCGGATATTGAAAATTAGCAATATCTCTTAAATTATAGATGTACAATATTCTTAGATTTCTATTCATTGTACCTGTTATTCTAACATTTGAGTATAGTTTGAATGTTAAAATCAGTATGAATAACAATATAAAACTAAATAACCTTTTCATACTCTCTCCTTTTTGAATTATTTAATTATAAAACAGTAATTTTATTGTGTCAATATGCTTTATGGAATTCTGGTAGATAGGTATAGACATACTTACCAGTTTAAGGAGAGAGGAAAGGATTAAATCCTTTCCTCTCTATTTTAATTATTCCCCCCTCCCCTTTGTGTCATTCCTGTGAAAGCAGGAATCTACTCAGACATTTGCAAAGTTATCTTGAATTTATCCCCTTCCCCTTCGTGAAATTCGTTGATATTCTCTTTCCCTTTTCGGCTGGTGTCTGATGTCTGGTGT